>CAZSJP010000159.1:0-3134 GCA_964606675.1 uncultured bacterium | reverse complement strand
ACTCGCGCGGTTAGAGGCGCGGACGATACCTCGCGCGGTTAGTGGCGCGGAGACTACAATGAGGAGGTGAGCATGTCATGGCTTGAGCGGGCATCGAGCGTAAGTATCGGCAGGCTGGTCCTGATCGGTGCGATCGGGTTCGCGTGGCTGTCGGTCATGATGGTTATCATCGTCGGGTCGCTGGCGGTGCTGACCTCGAAAAACTGGTTGCCGCGCATGATGGAAGACATCAAGAACCGGGGCAAAGAGGCGGCCGACGGGATGAGCCGCCCGGCTACCGAGGTCGTGGTCGAAGCGGCCCAAGTCGCCGAGGAACAGGACCGTCCGCAGCAATAGCTTGCGTAGGTTCTCGCGTACCCGAGATCGGCGCGTTGGCCCCGACGGAGGTGTTGCGGCATCCGGACATGCGGTAAGCTCGTCGCTGCAGGTCGATATGGCGGCCCCCGACGGCCGTTGCGCACGTCGCGCGAGACGCGGCGGCGGGCACGCTGAAACAATTCCCCCCGTGCGATGCTCGGTTATTGGCAGAAGCGCCAGTGAGGCATCGGCAGTCCCAGGTAGGCAGGAAATCGACGTTGAGCGACGAGAGGGAACTGCTGGATCGCTGTCGTAGCGACAACCCGCAAGCTCTGCGGGAAGTCGTCGAGCGGCATCAGAGCGACGCCTACGCCCTGGCGCTGCGCATGTTGCGGGATTCCGACGACGCTGCCGACGCGACGCAAGATGCGTTCCTGAATCTGTTTCGGTCTTTGGGCACGTTTCGAGGCGAGTGCTCCCTACGGACCTGGATCTGGCGCCTGGTTACGAACGAATGCTTGCGGCGCCTGAAGCGTCTCGGCCGAGAGAGGGATCGCTTCGAGGTTCTACCAGAGCCAGACGATGCCGCGGTGCTCGCCGATGCCGAAGCGGCGCCGCCCGACGACCGGGTTGCCCGCCGCGAGCGGACCAGGCTGTTGCTCGACGCCGTGGGCAGGCTCAGACCCGACTTCCGAGCGGTCGTCGTACTGCACTACATGCAAGAACTGTCGTACGAAGAGGTCGCCGGAGTGCTGGAGATACCGATGGGCACTGTGAAGACGTGGCTCTTTCGAGCCAAGAAGGCGTTGGCCGAGGAGTTGGTCTCGATCGGCGCCGAGGAGTGGGCAGATGAACTGTCTTGAGTTCGCCCGGCTGATAGAAGCGGGCACCGCGGCGCAGCCAACCGGCCCTTTGGAGGAGCATGCGAGCCATTGCCCGCGGTGTCGGGCGCTGCTTGAGATGGAGTCGGCCCTTGGTGCCATCGCGTTGGCCGTGCCCGCCGTTGCCGTGCCCGCCGGCCTCGCCGATGCGGTGATGGATCGGTGGGCGGAAGAGGCGCCCCCCACCGGTTGGCTGGACCTGCTCAGCTGGTCGTTCAGGCAATCGGGCGAGTCGTCCATGAAAGCATGGACAGACGCGCGTGCAACGCTGGAAGATTCGCTACTGATGGTTGCCGCGTCGCTTCGTGGCGTTCGGACGGAGTTGGACGTCGCGATGGGCGCCGTTAGGGACGTGACGAGTTCGTCTATTGCGTCGTCGCTGGAATACACACGCTCGCCGCGCTAGGCGACTGGAGGACACTATGTGGGAAGCACTTGCTACGATGAGTACCGGAAAAGTCATCACACTTGCGCTGACGAGCGGCGTCGTTCTAATCGCGCTAGCGGGGATAGCCATACCGCTCTCGGCGGTCCTGTCCGACAAGTGGGGCCCCAGGAAGGAGCGCATGCCGGTATCGACCCGTGTACTGGGATTCGGTATCGTGTTCGTGTCGATAGGGCTGGGCATAGTGCTTGCGCCCGTGATCGCCCCTTCCGGCGGGACGTGGGGCATGCTCGGTGCGGTGCTGCTTGCCGGCGGCATCGGGCTGATCGTCTTCTTCGCCATCGCGTCCCGCATCGAGAAGGATCAGCCTACCGAACAGACCGGCGAGCCGCCGCAGAGGCCCACCGGCTCCGGCCACGTCGACATCGTCTGAAGAGGAGACCGACTCCATGGACGCCGAGCTGTTCGGCCCGAATCGTGAGGAACTGCCGACCGAGGACGGCTACCGGGGCATCTGGTATTACAACCAGCCCTCAGACGACGAGTACGTGTACAAGTACAGCGGCGGACTGGGAACATACCCGCAGCCGCACGTGACGATCGCCGTCCACGCGCCTGAGGTGGACAAGACGTTCTTCTGCTACGGTGGGACGAGGCAGGATCGCAACGAGCTACTCCACATGGTCTCGTGTTTCGACCACGCTACCGGTGAGGCGGCTCGCCCACGCGCGCTCATGAACAAGAAGACCGACGACGCCCACGACAACCCGACAATGATGATCGACGACGACGGGCACATCTGGGTGTTCTCCAACTCCCACGGCCAAGCGCGGCACTCCTACATCCATCGCAGCGTCAAGCCATACGACGTCGACCGGTTCGAGCTGACGCTCACGACGAACTTCTCCTACTCCCAGCCGTGGTACGTTTCGGGCGAGGGGTTCTGTGAGCTCCACACGCGCTACTCCGACGCGGGCGAACGACGTCTGTTCCGGATGACGAGCCCGGACGGATTGGAGTGGAGCGAGCCACGAATGCTCGCCCACATCCAGATGGGACACTACCAGATCAGTTGGCGGGACGGGGCGAGGATCGGCACGGCGTTCAACCATCATCCGGCGCCGGTCGGCCTGAATGCTCGAACGAACCTCTACTACGTCGAGACCGACGACGTAGGGCGCACCTGGCGGACCGCTGCCGGCGAAACGGTCAAGACGCCGCTCACGGACGCGTCCAACCCGGCTCTCGTCCACGACTACGCCGCTGAAGGGCTGCTGGTGTACATGAAGGACCTGGCATTCGACGCGGCCGGTCGCCCGGTCATCCTGCACGTGACGAGCCATGGCTACGCGTCCGGCCCGGCGAACGATCCGCGCACATGGTGCACGGCACGGTGGACGGGGCACGAATGGGATATCCGCCCGGTAACCACCTCCGACAACAACTACGACCACGGCATGCTGACGATCGACGCCGACGGCACGTGGAGGCTGATCGCGCCAACCGAGACGGGGCCGCAAGCCTACAACCCGGGTGGTGAAGTAGCTGCAAGGCAGAGCACCGACCAGGGA
>CAZSJP010000158.1:6332-8332 GCA_964606675.1 uncultured bacterium | reverse complement strand
GCGGTGCGCCCGCCGCCGCGAACCAAGCGGTCGTCGAATGCGCACGTGCTTCGGTCGATGGCCGACACGGCGATGCGATGCGAAGCTGGCGAGCCACACTGCGCGCGTCACGCGTCGCCGTCGACGGATTGATGCGCGGCCTCGACTCTCGCCGCGAGGTGTTCCCCGAGTCAGAGCGGGTATTCCTCGAAAGCCCCCACGCTCTGCACAACATCCGCGGGCTGGGCCGAGTGCTCTCGCCTGAGGACCCGTGGCACTACGTCAGGTCGGGGTCGGTGGTCGGGCCGTTCCCGCTGGGATGGGACGGGAAGTATCAGGTCGGCAACAGCCACTACCCGACCCCCTCGCCGGGCTTCGACCGCGTATATCCGCCCGAATCGAACCCATCCGCGACCGGCGCGTTCGACACGATGGACGGAGCCGCCACGTGGCGCTCGGCAGAGGCCGACGTCTCGGGCATGCTCGACCTCGTGAGGGTGTTCGCAACGACCGACACGACGGTCTGCTACGCGCGTGTGACGGTAACGGCTCCGCGAGACATGGATGCGACGATCGGTTTCGGCAGCAACGACGGCGCCAAGGTGTTCGTCAACGGCGAGGAAGTGTTCTCGCTCTACTGCGCACGTGGCGCCGCGCCGCATCAGGACAGCATCCCTGTCAAGCTGCGCGCCGGCGACAACACGGTGATGGTCAAGGCGACCAACCTGGCGATGGGCTGGCAAGTCTACCTGGCCATCGAAGACCCTGAACGCGAGTTGATGTACTCGACGAAGTAGCCGACGCGCAGCGCTGTCACTGATTTGAGGAGGTGATTCCGCACACAGATGAGCTGACGGGCGAGCGGCATATTCGGAGGACTGAGCGTAGCGCGCGAATGGGGTCGAATTCTCGTTCTTGACATACACGAGCGAAAAGCGATGCGATTTTATAGTATTTTTTTCGTTATATTTAGAGTCTTTTTTCCTTTCGCCTCTTCCCATCTATCTACAAATTTTGTAGATTGCGCTTGACGCGGAGACAGTGAATGACGATAGAAGACAATATTTTTCCTAGACCTTGGAGGAGACCGCGCAATGTCTGAAGCCATCCTGGAGTTCCAGATCGGGGCCGAACGAAGCCCACGCGTAGACCTGCAAGAACTTGCCGGTTATGCGGCGATCGAGCTTGAGAGTGCCTTCCACGACAAGAAGATAGGCTACAAGGCCGTAAAGGAGTTTACGAAGAGCATCAACGATCAGACTCAGAGTGTTGGGACATCGGCGCCCAGAAGGTCTTTGTTCGATCCTGTCACTGAGGTGGCGATGTTTCGCGCCGTACGCGATAGTGAGGTGACAGACAAACCGGAGGCGACCAGCGATTTCTTCAACATCGCCGCGAAAATCGCCAAGAGTCTGGATCGCATAGTAGCTGGAGAAGAGAAGCAGGCGATCCGCAAACACAAAGAGTTCTTCCTCGGTTTTGCAAGACACCTTTCCGCGCTTGAGCAGCCGCTGGCGGACGCGAGGCCGTCTCACCCGGACAAGAGGTAGCGTGGCCACATGCTGTCCCTGGACTTCGCCAGGCAGCGGATCGCTGCTTTCCTGCGAGAGGTAGATACACTCCGCGATTGCGACTTCCCTTTCCAGCACTCTCGAGACGCACTGGACAGAATCGCAGAATCCTTTCGAGCGCGACAGGTCTATCTAGAAGATATCAACAGGAATTTTGGCCCCAAGAGCAGCGCTTTCGACAACAGGGTCACCGATCTGGTGTGCAGTGATACACTGACTCGTGTCAGCAAATTCCTGCCCATCTTGGGGTTCATTCGGAATTCAACGAACGTAAGGAATGCGTTTGAGATCCACGGGCCACTCCTTCGACTCGCGCGACGCATTCTGTCGACGCCTGGTGGCAAGAAGAAAGAGGAAGACGTCTCTATTGTCTTGTCTGCAGAGTGGGAGTACTCCCCATTCGCATACTCTGGCTTCTACAAGAAAGAGCTGAAAGGTTTTGTCCTTATT
>CAZSJP010000158.1:5539-6322 GCA_964606675.1 uncultured bacterium | reverse complement strand
GAATCGTCGAATGCGCTCTTGATCCCGCTGGCTGGTCACGAACTTGGACACATCGTCATTGAGGAGATGGGCCTACTGGCTCAGTTCGCGGACAGCATTGAGGACAACATTGAGCAGGCACTGATTGACACGTGGGTGTCGCATCGCCCCGGATTGGATCCGACGTTTGGTGAATGCGCACATATGGCAGATCCAGCGGACAAGGATGCGTGGGTATCCGTATGGAAGTGGGCTATCGGGCAGATCGAGGAAACATTCTGCGATTTCGTAGGGCTAGCGATCTTCGGAGCTTCCTACCTGCATGCATTCGCCTATCTGCTTGCCCCTAACACGTCTTTCGCCCGGTCGCCCTACTACCCACGCCTTCCAGTACGCGCCGCCAACCTGGTGGAAGCAGCGAAGCACTACGGCATTGTTGACAATATCCTGAATGGATATAAGTTGATGTTCACCGAGGGCACAGAATCCGAAACGACTGGTGGGGATGAGTTCCAGCTCGATGTCGCTGAACTGGTGTCAAAGAGGGCGGCAGACGACCTGATCGAACGTGCGGCGCACATAGTCCAGAGTTCGGGTGTTGACACACCCACCAAGGAGCGAGTGGACCGAGTATATAAATGCTTCAGGCACGGTGTACCGGCAGCGGATGATCTGAGTCTCTCCAGTCTCTCGGCGATAGTTGGAGCCGCATGGCAGGGGCATTACGATGAAAAGCTCTGGAAAGACAATGACAAGGTACACGAAAGGAAGGAGGAGGTCCTGAGCGAACTCGTCCTTAAGAAC
>CAZSJP010000158.1:0-5502 GCA_964606675.1 uncultured bacterium | reverse complement strand
GTTGATTATGAAGGACGACTCATGATCCTGAAATCTGACAGAGTAGCGAACCTCCTCAACAGAGCCGTTCGGATTCTGCGACAGAACCCGCAGAAATTCTCTGCTACGGACGAAGCGCGCCCGGACCCGCTTGTCATAGTGCCGAAGCCACGGTTCAAGCCTCCTCTGGAGGAGACTGGCTCGTCTTCTGTCGACTTGCGCCTTGGTACTTGGTTCCTCACTCTCCGTGCGGCGCAAGTGCCATGCCTCAAGGTCGATGGTGATGAGGAGTCGGAGTGCGACGAGGCGGCTCAAGCCATTCTGAAGCAACTCAAGGCGGCTTGGGAGCTCGACGAGGATAAGGTTGCCAACGCGCAAGAGCCCGTACGCAAGGCTCTGATGCGTCGACGGACAGCCGCCAGTGAGGCACAGCTCGCCGAGACTCACTACATTCCATTTGGCGGTTCGTACATTCTCCATCCAGGTCAGTTTGTGCTTGGCGTGACGCTGGAGTGGCTAAGGTTGCCAAGGAAACTCGCCGGGTCAGTGATAGGCAAGTCGAGCTGGGGGCGACGGGGTCTTATCATCGCCACCGCCACGGGTGTACATCCGGGTTTCACTGGCTGCCTCACATTGGAGATCACGAACGTGGGGGAAATCCCAATCCAGATAAGCCCCGGCATGTCCATATGCCAGCTATCGTTATACGAAGTACTTGGCGACCTTCGTACTGATCGCAGCATGTTCGCCGGCAGACGGAAACCGGCACTCGGGACGATTGGGAGAGACGAAATGGCCAACAGACTCGCGCACCCAGAGTAGCCCGAGCAATCCCGCCCAGAACCCCGCCCTAACGTCGCGCCCAGCCGGTTTCGCCCGCGAGATGAATTGAGAAGCATCCTGATTGCGGAGAGAACACCATGCCCACCGAGAAACGTCTCAACGCACAGCACGCCACGATATGCAGCATGCCGAACGAACGGCTCGGCTACTTCGGATGGCCGAGCGTTGCGCGGACCGGATCCGGAACGCTCGTGGTGGGCGTCTCGGGCCTGCGATACGAGCACGTGTGTCCGTGGGGCAAGACGGTGCTGTTCCGCAGCCACGACGACGGACGAACGTGGTCGGAGCCGCGCATCCTGAACGACACGCCGCTCGACGACAGAGACGTCGGCATCGTCAGCCTGGGCGGCGAGAAGTTGCTCGTGACGTGGTTCACGTCCTACATACGCCCGAAGCTCGACGTGGGCGAGCAACCCAACGAGGAGCAGCAGCGCGTAATCGAGGCCCTCGACGCCGTGCCCGACGACGTTCTCGCCAAGTGGCGAGGCTCGTGGGTGCGCACCAGCGTCGACGGCGAGGCATGGAGCGACTTCATTCGCGCGCCGGTCAGCGCTCCACACGGACCGATCCTGCTCGCCGACGAAACGCTGCTGTATCTGGGCAAGCAATGGTACCAGCCCGGCGACGTCGACAGGAAGGAGCAAGTGGGAGACGTGCGTGCGGCGTCGAGCGTCGACGGCGGCATGACGTGGGCCGAACTCGGGTCCGTCCCGCTGCCGGAACGCGCGCTCAACGACGAGCTACACGAACCGCACGTCGTCGAGTTGGCATCCGGGAGGCTGATCGGCCTGATCCGGTACGAGCACCGCTCCGAATACGAGGCGTACGAGTCGTTCAGCCTGTTTCAGACCGAATCGGACGACGGTGGCCGGACGTGGACGCAAACGCGTTCTCTGGGCATCTACGGCTCGCCGCCGCACGCGATTCGGCATTCGTCCGGCGCGCTTGTCTGCGTGTACGGCCACCGCAGGGACCCGTACGGCGAACGGGCGATGATCAGCCGCGACGACGGTGCATCGTGGGACGCAGACTGGATCGTGTCGGATTCTCCGCAGCGCGACCTGGGTTATCCCGCGTCGGTCGAATTGCCGGATGGCAAGATACTTACGGTCTACTACCAGACGCTCGACGCGGGTCACAAGAACACCGGCTTGCTCTGCTCGACGTGGGAGCTACCCCGTTAGCGACCAACACAGTCCCACGCCGAACGAACGGCAGGCCGGCAGGAGATGAACGGTGCGGATACATGCAATCGTGACGCTGGTGGCGACGGCTGCCGCCCTCTTGGCGTGCGGACCGAAATCCGCGGGCAGATCCGACGCCACGATCAAGGTCGGGATGGGCGACACCGCCCGGGCGTTCACAGCTGAGAGTCGGTCCGGCAGAGTTTTCTCGCTCGAACGGCCACGAGCGCGGCCGCTGGTTCTCGTGTTCCCCGGTAGCGATCGGCGAACGGGTGTCCGCGGTTGGATGCACGCCCTGCGCGGCATCCGGGCCGACGCGGGCCCGTTCGAGTTCTATGCGTTGGTCGATCCCGCCGGCCGGTCGGGCCGCGACCGTGGCGGGCCGCGCCGCGGAGGTGCAGGCAGAGGACTCGGCGGCGATTTCGGCGGCGGCTTTGACGGCGGAGGCATCACCGGACGGCCGACCGGCGCAGGGGCGACGCTGGCCGGTGGTGGAGATGGCGGACCTCAGATGCTCCTCGATCCGGATCGCGACGTCTCGCGCCGATGGGTGGGAGTCGGGTCGCCGGACGCGGTGCTGTTCGTGATCTCGACGGACGACGTGGTGCAACTCGTGGTCACCGGCGAGCCGTCGGATGCGTCGCGGAGGCAAATCTCGACCATCGTGCGGGCACTGCAGCCGGACGACGACCCGCGCTGATCAACCGGGGCGAGGGGACCCGCCGCTGCGCCGAGGGCCGGTCGCGATGGCCTCGCCTCGCACGCCCCGGAGCTTGCCGCTCGGTGCGGCCGAACAGAGCGGGGCCACCATCGGAGTTCCCCGCGTGCCGGCAAGGCACGACCCCAGCAGGATGGCCGCGCCACACGCCCCCGGAGTTCGCAGCGTGTTGGGAGTTCCCGAAGGGAACTCCCAAAGTCCACGTCCCCGCCAAAGGCGGCGACGTGGACTAAGGTACGCCCCAGATCGTGATCTCGCCGTCCATGTCGCCGGCGACGATCCAGCTGCCATCCGGAGTGAAGGTCACGGCGCTGAAAGCGCTGTCGTCGCCATGAAGCGCCTGCACGGGCTGTAAGTCGGTGCCGCCGCGATCGTTTCCGCTAAGCCGCCAGATCTTGATTGTGCCGTCCATGCTGGCCGAGGCGACGTGGCGGCCGTCGGGGTGGAGCGCGACGCCTCGGACGCCGTCCTCGTGGTGACCGGTTGCCAGCAGTTCGCCGTCTGAGAAGCGCCAGACGTGCACGCGTGCGCCACTTGCGCCACGGAACGTGCCCGCGACGATGTGTTTGCCGTCGGCCGTCACTCGGATTGCGTAGCAATGCTTTGTGTCGGGCAACCGAAACGTCCGCAGCAGCCGCCCGTCAGAGGTACGCCACACCGTCATCGTGCTGTCGGCGCATGAGGCGATGGCGTGCTCGCCGTCGGGCGTCAGAGCGCACCTGACCCCGTAGCCGGGAAGAGGCATCGTTCGCAGCAGCGAACCGTCGCCAAAGCGCCGCAACCTCATAGCCGAGATTGCACCGAGCGACGCGACGTATCACCCGCCGTTGTCCACTGCGACGCCCAGGATAGGCATGCCTTCGCCAACCTGCCAGACTTGCCCGGCGTCGGATGTACGCATCACCCGCAGCACGCCGCCCATCCTGCTGGCAACGATATGCCGGCCATCGGCCGTCAGGGCGAGGGCGTGTACTGCGTCGCCGGATCTTGACATCGTGCGCACAAGGTTGCCGTCCGGCAGGCTCCACAGCATGATCGAACCGTCGTTGCCGGACGACACCAGATACCGCCCGTCGGGTGTCGCCGCCACGTGCGTCACCCAGTTGCCGTGTCCCGCGCCCACGGGCGCGACCTCCCTCGAATCCCAGAGCACGAAGCCATCGTGGAGATTCCGCAAATAGACGCCATCGTCGTCACCGGTGGCGAGGTACCGGCCGTCGGGGGTGACGGCGACCCGACGCGCAGCCCACTCCCACCCATCGGACGCCATGGTCCGGACGACGCGGCCGTCAGCCAGCGAAAACAGCCTGATCGCCCCGCTGTCGCACCCCGCAACCACTTGCCGTCCGTCCGGCGTCACTGCGATGGATCTACCGCGGGCTCCCACGACAACGCGTATCGTTCTCTGCAAGAGGCCGTCGGCGAGCGTCCAAACTCTGATCGTGGAGTCACTCGTTCTGTTCAGTTCTTCCGGGCGCGGTTCGAATCCGCTCGCCGAAACGACGCGTTGCCCGTCGGGCGTGATAGCCACGCCGGACACCCGGCCCTCATGCCCGAGCAGCGTACGCACGAGCGTGCCGTCCGACAGGTTCCACACGCGCACGGTCGAGTCGGCGCTTGCCGACACGATCGATCGTCCGTCCGGCGTCACCTCAACGCCGCGCACCGGACCCGTGTGCCCGCGAAGCTCCCGTACCTGAGCGCCGTCAGAGCCGCGCCACACTCGAATGGTGGAGTCGTCGCCGCACGAGACGACGTGGCGGCCATCCGGAGCGAACATGACGTCCCGAACGATGCCATCGTGCCCGTAGAGCGTGTGGAGTAGTTCGCCGTCGGCCAGTCGCCAGATCCTTACGGTCTGGTCGTCGCCGGCCGAGGTCGCGGTCTCGCCGTCGCCACTCACGTCGATCGCCCTAACGCCCGATTGGCGCGCATCCGCCTTGCCCAAGTGCCCGGTGAGCATGCGGACAACCCGGCCGTCCGACCGCTGCCGAACGGCGATCCTGCTATCGATGGTGGCAGAAAGCAGGTAGCGCCCGTCGGGAGTGAAGGCGAGCGCTCCCGCAGACGACGCGGGGTTGGCAGCGAGGGTTCTGAGCCGCGCGAAGTCGAAGTCTCTGAGCGCCTTCTCTCTGCCTGCCGCCAGTTGCCGACGCCACGACGCGGCCTCGGTTGTCTCTGGGGAAACGGCCACGTACCGCGCCATGCCGCTGTTGGCAGCCGCCCAGTCGCCCTCGTTCAGAGCGACACGGATGCGCTGACGGAGTTGCGCGGGCGTCGCCTCGGATGCCTCTGAGATGTCGGCCGTGTCGGCGCGCGTTGCCAGGTGGTAGGCAGCGGCGAGGACTGCCAGCAGGGCCGCCGCCGCAACGACGATCCGAAGCTTCCTCGTCCGCTGCGCGGACGGCGCGAGTCCGTTCTGCGAACTCCTCGGTGATGTTGGGGCGCTCTCGTCGCCTTCGGCGGCTACGGGCGTTGGCGGTTCGCTCTGCGGGCTCCGCGACGGTGTAGAAGTTGCGTCGGCCGGCTGTTCTTCCGCCGGGGGTGGTGATGGCGGCGTCGCCTCGGTCGACGCGCTGGCGACTGGCGGCGCTGGTCGGCTCGTATCTGCGTCGCGAGCTTCGGCAGCGCCACCGGGTTCGATCCCCATCGCCTTCAGCCCTGCGACGATGCGCGGCAGAATCGCTTCCACGCCCGCTTCGGGAACGCTCACCGCCGTTGAAGCCCCGATGGCCTGCCGCCACACCGGCTGGCGACGCTGGAACTCGGAATGACCGA
>CAZSJP010000157.1:3120-8356 GCA_964606675.1 uncultured bacterium | reverse complement strand
ATTCGGTGTAGAAGCCGTCTGCGTCCTGGTCGATGCCATCGCTGAGGTAGTCGTCGATCTTCGCGATCAGTCTCTCGTCCGGCTCTATGTCGTTTACCATCGCCATCGCCACGCACACGACCCACCTGTGATTCGGCGTCATCACGCCCATCGTGCGGCACGAATGCCCGAACTTCACCATGATGCGGCGGCTCCGCTCGACGATCTCGTCCTTCAGAGGGTGTTCGACCTGCTGCCAGCGCTCCCAGACCCGGAACATCACGTACGCCGCGAAGCCGGAGTTCGCTGCGTTCTGCATGTCGCCGCCCAGGTCGAGGGAGCCATCCGGGTACAGGTGTATGCGCTCTACTGCCTCCAGCGTCAGCCGGATGCTCTCCGCCACCGCCTCGCTCTTGTAGTGCCGCGAGTCGGGGTCGAGGAAGGCGTGTGTCATGACTGCGCAGACGCCCCTCCGGAACTGACAGACCTTGGAGCCTGGCGCGTGACGCCCCCCGTAGTCCTCGTGGTCGGGGTCGGTAATCTGGTCGGCCAGCGCCCTGTCGGTTGCTCGGTCGGCCATCTTCGTCGCGTATGGGACTACGTCGGGGGCCCAGAGCCGGGCCCGTTTGTCGTTGGTATCTGCGGCTGCACTCACTAGATGCCTCCAATGCTGGTTCGCGATGTCGGCCGCGCGTCCTGGCGTCAGCAAGAATGGGTTTGTTCGATAGCTGGACCGACCATGTCTACGGACCGGCCCTGCCTGAGCCGAGCAATCCCTGGAGCTCGAAACGGGCGGGATACGGGTACCGCCGTGCGTGGCCGATACAGAGTTCCTTCGCACGCGCCGCCCCGGAGATTGCGGGCTCGGCACAGTCGAGCAGCAATCTCCAACGTCCGCCCGTGGCCGCCGAAGGCGGCGGCGCGGACGACAGGCGGCGCCTATGGCGCCGTGGGCAGGCAGGAATGTCCACGTGCCCGCAGGGCACGAAGCCTACACCTCACACCCGCGGATCGTGATGATGCCGTCGTACGGCGTGCGCGGTGCGATGATGAGGCTTGCCACCTCGGGCTTCTTGGTGAAGTTGCCGGCGGCTATCTCGCGATGCTGCACGACCAGGTCGCCGCCGAACTCGAGCGCGTCGCCGCCGTTGACGAGTCTGGCCGGACCGTTGAGGAAGTGGCACTGGCCGGGCTCGAGCGCCACGGTCTGCCCGCCTATCTCCAGGAGCCCCTCCGGTCGCGCGGCAAACTCCAGTTGCACGCTGACTTTGTGCCGAGCGGTCGCCTTCAGAGAGAATGCCAGCCCGCCTTCGATCTCGCCGATGCCCAGCCGGTAGTGCAGTTCGGGCTTGTGGTCGATGCGCCGCGCCGGGGTCGGCCCGTCGATGTACGAGGTGAAACTGCCCGCAAAAACGATCTCGCCGCCCTCTTCGGGCAGGTTCTCATCGCCTCCGCCATGCGTGCCGTAGTAGCAGTACATGATCCGCATCCCGTCGATGATGGCGTCGCCGTAACGAACGGCCAGCAGGTTCGTGAAGTCGTTCCTGCCGACGGCGGTCACGCTCAGCTTGCCGCGCCGGATGCGCACCATCGTGCGTTGTCGATTGACGAACGCCGACGTCCTGAGGCGGTAGTCGTCCGGGATCGGCTTCGGCTCTACGTCTGTCGCCGGCAGCGCCGCAAGCGACATAAGCTCACCCGTCTCGCCGAGGAGCGCTCCGAACGAGTTGCTGCCGTCGTCCACCGCCGCGGCCATCCTGTCGTCCAGTGTGCGCAGTTGCCGGTCGAGGTGCTCGCGAGCGACCGTCAGGTACTCGCCCTTTCGGTCCAAGATGCCCATTTCGACCAGCACGTGGAGCGTGCCCAGCTTGCCGACGTCGGCACGAACGCTGAACTCGCTGGCAGCCTGGCCGCCGGGGTGACACAGCTTCAGCGTCAGGTCGAGGTTGCGCCGTACCGGTTCCAGTAGCTCGGGGCGGTTGAGCCGCTTCGCGATCTGGAAGAAACACGCGTTGCAGAGCATGGCGTACATCGGCGAATACTCGCTGTAGAAGCCGTCTGCGTCCTGATCGATGCCATCGCTCAGGTAGTCGTCGATCTTCGCGATCAGTCGCTCGTCGGGCGCTGCGTCGTTGATGAGCGCCATCGCAGTGCACGCGACCCACCTGTGATTCGGCGTCATCAGGCCCATAGTGCGGCATGCGTGCCCGAACTTCACCAGTATGCGGTGCGAGCGCTCGACGATCTCCTTGCTCAGCGGATGCTCTATATCCCGCCAGGTCTCCCAGATCTTGTGGATGGCGCCGCTCGAGAACGCCGAGTTGGCCGCGTTCTGCTTGTCGCTTCCACCGTCGATGGAGCCGTCTTCATACAGGAAGCGCTCCTCGGACGATTCCAACGCGAGCCGGATGCGCTCGGCCACGAGGTCGCTCTCGTAGTGCTTGCAGTCGGAGTTCACGTAGGCGGCGGACAGGAACGACGCGACCCCACCGGGGAACCCGCAGATGAACGAGTCGCGCGGACGGAAGGCCCCGTACTGCTCGTCTTCGGTGTCGAGAACCTGGATATCAAGCGCAAGGTCGGCTGCCCGGTCGGTGAGTTCGGCCACGTACGGGACGACGTCCGGCGCCCACAGTTTACTCGTGTCGCGGCTTGAGGCGTTGTCGCTCTTCACAGTGTCTTCCTTTGTGTCACGTTCTGCTTGCAACGAAAGATGGCGGCCCCGGCTACGGGTCTGTTCGGGCCCCGGTTCGCAAGCCACCGGATTGGCGCGGAGAGAATGGTAAGCAGATGCACGCTTTTCGGCCAGGGGGGGTGGGGCCATTATGGGGCGGCGTTCGGTCCATCGCCACCGAGGGTCGACCCGACGATGGGCAATTCACGGCGACGCCGCAGTCCGAACCTGCGCCGCCGCGGTCGCCGATGGAGCCGCTTCGTGAGTTCCTGGCGACCGCGGCATGTCGGCAGAATGGGTGCCGGCAGGCGGGAGACGTGCAGCCCGGCGCGTGCAAGCAGGCGCCAAGCGCTATCCCCCGGGTCGGCCCCGGCGTATATTCTTTCTGTAGCCCCCGTTGTAGGCTAAGGAGTGGTCCATGTACGTACGCACCAGGAGCATCGCGCTTCTCGCGACAGTTGTCGGTCTGCTCCTGATCGGATGCAACATCTTCGGCGAGGATGAGCGCGTGCCGGGCGCCGCGGCGGTGCGGCTCCAGGAGAGCCTGGAGAGATTCCTGCAGCCGTGGAACAAGAACACCATCACGACGGATCAACTTCTCCTCACCGCGAAAGAGACGCGCCAGTACATCGGCCTCGGAGCTCTCGATGTCGCACGCGAGTTCGCCGTCGCCGATGAAGAGGGCCGGCGGATCGCGTTTCCGCTTGAGGATCGCGATGCGGCGGAAAGACCGGACTTGCTGCAGCATATTCGCGCCATCGAGTATTCGTTGGCGCTCGTGATATACGCCGGTTCCGACGACGTCGCCGCCAAGGCCCTCGCACAAGCGGTGTCCGACTCGAGGCTGAGGTCTGCCGCGAAACGCGTCATCATCACCGACGGACTGGATCGGTGTGCGCACTACGCCGACTTCGCAACGGCGCGGCTCCTCGGCGTGATGACGGATTTCCGCATGCGTCTCGACAACGCTGCCGCCGCAACCGACCACGAGCATCTGAGCATCGTGGTGCCGGACAGCCTGTCCAACCGGTACGAGCTGAGTTGGCCCGACACGAGTACCGCCGTCGACCTGCAACTGGCCGAAGCGGTCAACGGTGCCATCGCGTGGCTGGAGTCGACCGTCGGTGCGAGAGTTCGTCCGACCTTCAACCCCCGCGCGGCGTTCCGGTGCCCGTTTCCGTCCGGTGGGATCATAGACATGGCGCAGATCGAACTGTACACCGGCGAGGTATTGTTGCCATCGATGCGCTCGTACGCTGTAAACACCGGCGTGGCAGGGAATTTGGGAGTTGGCGACAACGACGACGACGGTTCTGTCGATGAGGAGATGCTGAACGGGGTGGACGACGACGGCGATGGTCTCATAGATGAAGACGCGCGGCTATGACTTACGACGTAGGTCCGCGTCCTGGATCGCATCGGCGACCGGTCGGCTGCACCCACCGCCGACGCTTGGCGGCGTTCGTAGCGTGCCTCTCGGCGCTTGTCGCGCTGACCGGCCCTGCGGGCGCATCCGACTTCCACAGCTGGCGCGAGGACGTCGGCGTTCTCGGCATGGGCGGCGCATACACAGCCGGCTCGTGGCGCGGCTCGGGACTGATGTACAACCCGGCTTCCCTCGCTCGCAAGCGCTTCCACATGAACGTGCCCATACGCGTGGAGGTCGGCGGCGCTCCGGGAGTCGCGCAGGTTACCGACATCGTGCGCTACTTCAGAGACAACCGTGACGAACTGGAAGCGGTGGCCGGCCTCACGCAGGCCAAGCTGGAGGATATGAACCAGCGCGCGATCGAGCTGGACAACACCAGTGGCACCGTGAGAGTGTTGCCGGCCATCCGCGTCGGTTGGAACCACTTCTCCGTGGAGGCATACGGCCTGCTCGAGGCGGCTCCTCTGATGAACTCGGGCGTGTTCCAGCCACGGTTCGACGTATACCAGATTGGCGACATCGGAGTGGTTGCTGGCTACGGTCGAACCATCGAGACGGAACGCAAGTGGTATGCAGGGGTGGCGGTAAGATATTTCAACCGCTGGGAACGATACAGAACCTTTTCCATAGACGAGGCATCCGAGGGCCCCGCGCTTTCGGAGGTCGTAACGTTCAAGAATCGCAAAGCCGGACTGAGTGCGGACGTCGGCGCCCAGATGCCGATATGGAAGACGTTCGCCGTTGGTGCCGTGGCGCAGAACCTGCTGAAATTCGGAGCCATACAGCCACCAACGTTGGTGAACGTCGGCGTGCACTACCTCATGGTGTCACGAATGCACCTCGTGGCGGACTACCGGGATCTTCTCAACCGCCAGAACCTCCCGGCGCCCATGCACGTGCACCTCGGAGCCGAGTTCGACCTCACGCTCTTGAGGCTCCGGGCCGGAGCCTATCAGGGGTATCCGACGTTCGGCTTCGGCATCAACCTGTGGCTCATCAAGATCGACGCGGTGTACTACACCCGTGAACTGGGCCAGAGGCTCGGGCATCGACCCGAAAACGCTCTGACGATTGAGATACAGGTCGGTATAGAATGACCGAGGCAGGGTGCCGAATGAACGCGGCGGGTGGCGCACTGACGCAGCAGAGCCTGG
>CAZSJP010000157.1:266-3105 GCA_964606675.1 uncultured bacterium | reverse complement strand
CCATGCTGGCGCGGTTCCAGGCGCGCGAGGGCCCCGACTATCATCCAACGCCGAACGGAGACACACCATGAACCGCACTGAGGGTGCGGCCCGATCCGCTCCGGGATCGCTGGCGATTGCATGCGTTGCCGGGGCAGCAGTCGGTGCAGTGGCCGTCATCTGGCTCGGGGATGGCCCGACCATGTCGTGGCGTGGGGTGGTCGCCGTAGCCACGGCGATCGGCGCGCTGTGCGCTGCCTGTGTGTTCCTCACGTGGCGCATCGCCGAGCGCGAGGCCGCCTCGTATCGGGGTGGCGAATCGAGCGGGGCTACGGCGAGGCAACTCGAGGGCCTGGCAGCCGAAGTGAGCAGTGTCCGGAGCAGCGCCGGCATGCCGGATCTCGGCACCGGAGGCATGTTCGATACCAGCAGCGACGGGGTCCTCCTCCTGACGACGTCGGGCGCGATCGTCAGCACGAATAGCGCCGCCGGGCGAATACTCGGGCGCGGCGCGAGCGAAATGGTTGGCCAAGATCTCAGAGATCTCGTCGACGAGCACGACAGCGACGCGATCGGTGCAGCTCTCGGCGGCACGTCCGGCGATGAACGCTCACGCCGGCAGGTCGTGCGCACCCGAGGCGATGAGGACGTCCTTCACGTCGAACTCGCTGCGATCCCGCTAGGGGACGACCGGCAGGGCCAAACGCTCGTGGTGCTGCACGACGTGACCGATCAGGCGCTCGCCGAACGGGCGTTGAAGAGCAGCGAGCTGCGATGCCGCATGCTGTCGGCCGCGGCCTGTGAAGGCATCGCCATCACCGAGCAGGGAATAGTCATCGACGTGAACGACGCTCTGTGCTCAATCATGGGATACACGCGCGAGGAGTTTGTCGGAAGGCCAGGCACGGCGTTCGCAAGTTCCCAGGATCGTGAGCGGATAGCCGAGGCGATACGCACAGGTGACGAGACCACATACGAGGCCAAGCTCACCCGCAAAGACGGCTCGCTGTTTCCGGCCGAGATTTCCGGCAAGATGCTCACGTACGAAGAACGCACGTACAGAGTCACAGCCATTCGCGACGTTACGGATCGGACAGAAGCGGAGCGGGCGGCACGCGCTAGCGAGGAGAAGTACCGCAAAGTGTTCGAGAACATCCGGGATGTCTACTACCAGACGGACATGAACGGTGCCATGCTGGAGATAAGCCCTTCGATAGAGCGCTACTCCGGTTACACGAGAGAAGAGGTCATCGGACAGCCTGTCGAGGAGTTCTACTGGGACCCGGACGATCGACACGCGCTCAGGGCCTCGCTTGAGGCGCAAGGCGAGGTGTCGGATTTCGAGCTTCGGCTGAAGACGAAGGACGGGCGCATGGCATATGCGTCGGCGAACGCACATCTCACGTACGACGACGATGGCCGTCCTGTCGGCACCGAGGGATCGCTGCGAGACATTCAGGAGCGCAAGCAAGCCGAGCAGACGCGCGAGTACCACGCCGGGCTCCTCAGGCTGCTGAACAGCATCTCCACCCAGTTCATCAACCTGCAGCCTGCCGACATAGACAAGGGTGTCAATGACGCACTGGGCCTGATCGGCAACTTCGAGCGTGTGGGCCGCTGCTACACGTTCGTCCTTGCAGAGGACCGCGTCACACTGGACTACGCCCACGAATGGTGTGCCGACGGTGTCGAGCCACAGATCCATGTCTACCAGGGCGATCGGACTGACGGAATCAGGTGGTGGATGTCCAGGTTGAGCCGGTTCGAGCCGATACACGTTCCTCGCATCTGCGAGATGCCTCCCGAAGCGGCGCCTGAGAAGCGCATGATGGAGCAACGCGGCGTTCGTTCGTTTCTCGTCGTCCCCATGGTGTACGAGGGGCAACTCATGGGATTCATCGGATTCGAGTGCGTCAACGAAGAAAGAGAATGGTCGAACGACAGCTTAGCGATGTTGCAGGTCGTCGGCGAGACTATCGCCAACGCCCTGCAGCACAAACAGAGCGCAGAAAACCTGGAGAACGCCAAACTCGCCGCCGAGAGAGCCAACCTGGCCAAGAGCCAGTTCCTCGCCAACGTGAGCCATGAGATACGCACCCCTATGAACGCGATCATAGGTATGACCGAACTGGCGCTCGAAACCAAGCTCTCCGCCGAGCAAAGAGAGTATCTGTCGGTGGTCAACTCATCCGGCGAGGCGCTCTTGGAGCTGATCGACGGGATCCTCGATCTGTCGACAATCGAGGCTGGCCGGCTGGAGCTGAACGAGGTCGACTTCAGCCTCAGGGAGACCGTCGAGGGCACGGTCGACACACTCGCCCACCGAGCCGCTCAGAAAGGGCTTGACATATTCTGCCGAATCCACGGCGACGTACCCACGATGCTGAGAGGCGACCCGGGCAGGCTTCGGCAGATCATGATGAACCTGCTTGGCAACGCCATCAAGTTCACCGATTCCGGGCACGTGATGGTCGACATCGGGCTAGATCGCGCCGATGACAACGGTATCGTATTGTGGGGCACCGTTATAGATACGGGCATAGGCATCGCGCCAGACGAAGTATCGGGCATCTTCGAGACCTTCACGCAGGGCGATAACTCAATGCGCAGACTCTACGGAGGTACCGGCCTCGGCCTTGCCATCGCGCGGTCCCTGCTCGAACGAATGGGCGGCGCGATAGGCGTCACGAGCCAGCCGGGCGAAGGGAGCAAGTTCGGTTTCACCGCGACGTTCGGTCAACCGCACGTCCGAGATGCACCGGGGGATTGGCTTCCTCCACTACCCCGGATGAAGGCCCTCGTGGTCGATCCCGCGCCGATCAGCAGAGACCTGCTGGTCGACTTCCTCAACGCGTGGGGG
>CAZSJP010000157.1:0-209 GCA_964606675.1 uncultured bacterium | reverse complement strand
CCGCGTGGGGGATGACCACGGTATCGTCCGACTCCGTATCCGCCGGGCTGGACATGCTCGCGGCGGAGCAGCAAACGGCCGAGCCTGTGAGGCTCGTTCTGATCGACTCCACGTCGCAGGGGGTGAACTGCGAGGACTTCGTGGACGGTACTAGACTCGTGTGCCCAGACTCGCCGCCGACCATTGTGGCGGTGTGCTCGCTCGGACGA
>CAZSJP010000156.1:0-8375 GCA_964606675.1 uncultured bacterium | reverse complement strand
GGCGAAAACCATCACCTTCTTGACGCGTTCTGTGAACATCTGGTCCATGACTCTTGCCTCCGCCTATCTCGAACCACGCCGCGGCGAGCGGCGCTCGCATGCGATCCGGCTGGCTGACTATCCCTTGGAAACACCGTTGGCGAACCTGGCTCGTACCATGTCCGCACGGCTTACGTCTTTCTCGTCTTCGCTGAGAACTGAGTTGGCGAGCCGCTGCACGTGCGATGGTTGCACAAGCACCATCAGCTCGTTCAACTGCTGCGCGTCGATCTCCTTCAAGACGCCACACCCGATCCCGAGGCGAACGGCCGAGGACAGGTTCATATACTCGTCGCAACCGAGAACGTGCGCATTCCGGAGTAGTCCGTATGCACGCCAGATCTTGTCGTGTATCTGCGCCTCGGCGTCTCGAAGAAGCGTCTGTCGGGCGTCGCTTTCGTAGTCTATGATCTGCCGGACTACTCGCTCGAGCGTTTCGAGTATCTCCGGCTCCGACTTCCCAAGCGTCACCTGGTTCGATATCTGAAACAGACTTCCGACGACTTCGGTGCCCTCTCCGTGGAATCCGCGCACCGTCAGACCGACCTGGCTGATCCCACGCAGCACTTGCTCGACGGACTGAACCAACACGAGCCCCGGCAGATGGATCAGGATCGACGCCCGAAGGCCCGTGCCGACGTTGGTCGGACATGCCGTCAGGTACCCGAACCGATGGTCGAAAGCTATGTCCAGCGCGCCACATATCTCGTCGTCGATCTGGTTGACGACCTGCCACGCCGCTTCAGGCTCGAACCCCGCGAACAGCGCTTGCAGCCGAAGATGGTCTTCTTCGTTCACCATCACGCCGAACGTCTCGCCTTTTCCCACCAGGACGCCGCCACGTCTTTCGCCCGATGCCAGAGCCGGGCTCACCAGGTGACGTTCCACGAGCAACTGCCGGTCCGCATCGGGGAGCGCGGTCATGTCGAAATAGCTGCCATCGGCGAAATGCGCTGACTTGCGCGCCGCGTCGAGCACTTGCTCGACGACTCTATCCTCATCGGCGGCGGTTCCCTGCCCCGAGAAAGGCACTCCCCTCAGGTTTCGCGCCAGGCGAACCCGACTCGATATTATGACGTCCGAGTATGGCCCGGATGCGTTGAGCCATGAGGCGGCTCCGTTGATGAGCCTATCGAGTGTCATTACTGGGTCGCCTCCCCGGCCACGGCGGCCTGGACGGCTTCAATCTGATCCCTCAAGTGCACCGCTTCCTCGAACTCTTCCCGCTCTACCGCGGCCTTGAGGCGTCGGTTCAGCACTTCCAGCTTCCAGGTGGCGCTGTCGACGCTCGTCTCGTCGGCTGCAGCCGTGGGGTGCTTGCCGGTGTGCGAGTCGGCACCGTGCACTCTCGTGAGCAACACACCGAGGCGTTCCCGAAACGCCTCGAAGCAGTCGGCGCAGCCGAGCCGATACCGCTGCCGGAACTCTTCGTGCGAAAGGCCGCACGTAGGGCATCGGAGCACTTGCTCGTCGCGCTCGTCACCGGCCTCGGATGCTTGCTGCTCTACCATATCCGCCAAAGCCTCGGCAGGCGCACTCATCTTCAAGTCCGCCACCGTAGTATCGGTTTCCACGCCTTGCTCGCCCGCGCATATCGGACAGAGGTGCTTTACCGTCTTCTCGCTGTCCGCGATCACGGTGTAGATTATGTCGGCTTCACGCTCGTTGCAGTTTTCGCATAGCATTCGTTGCGTTCATCCTCGCGGGGCCGGCCGGACTAGTCCGGTCCGACATACCTGTGACAACCTTAATAAACGACGCTCACGACACACCCGAAAGTTCCCGTGCTCCGCCGTTCTCCAGCCGGATTTCCCGGTCTGCACGCCGCGCAAGCGCCTGGTCGTGGGTGGCGACGACGAAGCTCGTCGAGCCCTGTTTCGCGAGCGACCAGATGATGTCGTGGAGCTGCTCACTGTGCCGATGGTCCAGATTTCCCGACGGCTCGTCGGCGAAGACGACCGTAGGGCTGTTCGCCAATGCTCGTGCAACCGCGACTCGTTGTTGCTCGCCGCCGGAAAGCTCTCCCGGCCGGTGCCGCAGCCGATGCTCCATGCTGACCGCGGCGAGCAGTTCCGATGCCCGCGACTCCGCATCTTGCGCGTCGGCACCCATCATCAACTGCGGCATGGCGACGTTCTCAATCGCGGTGAAGTCCGGCAGAAGGTGATGGAACTGGAACACGAAGCCGATCTGCCGGTTCCGTATCCCCGCGAGAGCCGCAGGCGTGCACGCGCCAAGCTCAACGCCGGCGACGAATATCTTCCCGCCGGTCGGTTGGTCGAGCCCGCCCATCAGATGAAGCAGCGTGCTCTTCCCACTACCCGACTCGCCCGTCACGGCGACGACCTCGCCTCTGTCAACGGTCAGGTCGATCCCTACCAGCACCGCTAGGTCGCCCTCGGGTGTCGGATAGCTCTTTCGCACGTCCTCGACGGCAACCGCGGGGCCGTCGTCCGTGGCTTCGGGGGCATGGTTACTCATGCCGGATCGCCTCCACCGGGTGCATCTTGGCCGCCTTCCACGCCGGGTAGACGGCTGACGACAGGCAGATCAGCATCGCGGCAACGCCGATGGCGACGAAGTCGAACATGCGCATCTCAACGGGGAATGCGCTCACCTGATACAGGTCCGCGGGTAGCCGGATCACGTGGTACGTGTCCTGTAGCCAGCAGAGGAAGTAGCCGATAAGGCCCCCTCCGAGCGTCCCGACGATTCCGACGATCACGCCCTGAAACATGAAGATGCGCGATATCTCTCGCGAACTCGCACCCATGGCTTTCAGTATGCCGATCTCCTTCGTCTTCTCGATCACGACCATGCTCAGCGTGCTGACGATGTTGAATGCCGCGACCAATATGATCAGGCTCAGGATCACGAACGCGAACCACTTCTCGATCATCAGCCACTTGTAGAGGCCGCCGTTGAGATCGATCCACGTCGAGCACACATATGGGTAACCGCCGAGCCTCTGGGCGACCGCCGCACCGATCTCGTTAGCGGCGAACGCGTCTTCGAGTTTCACCTCGAGATGAGTGACGTCGGTGCCGAGCCCGTATATCCGTTGCGCCTCACCCAGTTCGACGATGGCCAACGCCGCGTCGAACTCGAAGAATCCGGTATTGAATATGCCCGTGATCCGGAACGGCTCCATCCGCGGCTGAGACATCCACGGCGCACCCGGGTTGATGTTCGAAGTCACGACCAGGTACACCTTTTCGCCGACGAAGACCTCCAGCTTGTTGGCCAGGTTCCACCCGACGATCATCCCCGGGATTCCGTCGTCCGGGTCTCGGCCCAGATCGAACCTGCCGGACGCGGATATCGAGTCGGTCTCCATAAGCTCGACGATGTGCGATACATCGCCGATCGACGTCGTGTCCACCGCTTTGATCTGAGCGCCCGTGCGCCCGTACGGCGGGTTCGCAAGCAGCGTCTCTTCGTAGATCGTCGGAGAAACGCCCACGACGCCCGGCATGGCGCGCAGGTCGGACATCATGTCATCAGGCGCGGAGATCGTGCTACCGGACGTGCTCACCCACAAGTGCGCGTTCATGCCGATCAGTTGTCGCAGGATCTCTCCCGCGAAGCCGTTCATGCCCGAGAGCACGACGATGAGGGCTGCCACGCCGAGTGCTACGCCCAGAGTCGTGAGCAGCGTTGTCAGGCTCACGAACAGCTGCGTGCGCTTCGGGCGCAGATAGCGGCCGGCTATGAAACGCTCGTATCCCATCGTTGTCCTGTTGCGTTGTCCTTCCGCGCCAGCCGGCGCGTCAGATCCCGTAGAGCGCACCCAACTTCGTGCGCAGATGATTCACTAGCGGCCCGCACTCGAGCTTCTTCCCGGTGACTTCCTTGACCAGATCGTTCGCTCGGTACTTCATGCCAACCGTATGTATGTTGGTCCTGAGCCACTCCCGCAGCGGCCCGAAATCTCCGCGCCTGACCAGTTCGTCCAGGTCTCCGACGTCTTCGCGGGCCTTCTCGAAGAACTGCGCGCCGTAAAGGTTTCCCAGCGTATAGGTCGGGAAGTAGCCGAACCCGCCGCCGCACCAGTGGACGTCCTGGAGGCAACCCGCCGCGTCGTCCGGCGGGACGATGCCGAGCAACTGCTCGAAGCCCTCGTTCCATGCGTCCGGGACGTCCGCCACCGCCAAGTCGCCGGATATCAGCGACTGCTCGATCTCGAAACGCAGCAGTACGTGGAGGTTGTACGTCGCTTCGTCGGCTTCCACGCGAATGAACGATGGCTGCACGTCGTTGACGGCCCAGTAGAACTCGTCGACGGACACGCCGCCAAGCGCTTGCGGGAAGATTCCGCGCGCGATCGGCAGGACGTACTCGCAGAAAGCGTGGCTGCGCCCGACCAGATTCTCCCACATCCTCGACTGCGACTCGTGGATGCCCAGAGAGACAGACTCGCCGCGCGGGGTGCCGTGGTGGTCCGGGTCGAGCCCCTGGTCGTATATGCCGTGGCCGGCCTCGTGCATCACGGCGTACAACGACTGCCCGGGCTCGTGGACGTCGTACCGTGTCGTGAATCGCGTGTCACCGGTGCCTAGGCCGCAGGTGAACGGGTGCGTGCTGACCGCGATGCGGCCGCAATCGAGATCGAAACCGATGTTCTCGGCGACTATCTGCCCGAGGATCTCCTGCTTATCGACGGCGTACTCGCGCGAGAGGATCGACCGATCGGGCGACTTCCCCGAATCAGCGATAGCGGAGATCAGCGGCGCCAGACTCTCGACCAGTTCGGCGAACACGGCACCCATCGCGTCGACGGTCATCCCTGGCTCGTAGCCGTCCAGGAGCGTTTCGTAGCGTGTGGCGCCGGTGCCGATCGCATCGGCCTTCCGACGCATCAGCTCGACTATCCGCTCCAACGTCGGCGCGAACGCAGAGTAGTCCTTGTCTTTGCGCGCATCTCGCCAGACAACGTGAGCGGCGGTCGTCTCTCTGGCGATCTCCTCGACCAGATCGGCCGGCACACGCACGTCTCGGTCGTACTCCCGGCGAAGCTCACGAACGTTCACGGCGGCGTCCGATAGCGGATCGGCAACGACGTCGCTCTCTTCGACCTCGGACAGCAGGTCGCCAATCGCCTCATCGGTGAACTGCTCGTGTATCATCCCGGAGAGCAGCGCGAGTTGCGCGCCGCGATGCTCCGAGCCGCCGTCGGGCATGCCGGTTTCCATGTCCCAATGTAGAACGCTGGCGCAGGTCGACAGCATCCAGATGCGCTTCACGCGCTCAATGAGATTGTCGTATGCCTGCTGAGGATCGGACGGCACGGGTTGCTCCTTAGGTCTCGTCGTGAGCTTCCCCGGCCGCGGCGTCGGTCGGTCGCAAAGCGGGGAATGCGATCACGTCCCTTATGGACGCCTGATCCGTTAGCAGCATCGCCATCCTGTCGATGCCGAGGCCGAGGCCGCCAGCCGGTGGCATGCCGCGCTCTATCGCCTGCAGGAAATCCTCGTCGACGGGTGGCGTCTCGCCGTCGACTTCCCGGTCGCGGGCCTGCGCTTCGAGCAAGTCACGCTGGCGGATCGGATCGTTCATCTCCGAGTATGCGTTGCCGATCTCCCATCCGACGATGAACGGCTCGAACCGCTCGATGTAGCCCGCCATGTCGCGTGCGGGCTTACACAAGGGCGACGTCTCTTCCGGATAGTGCGTGATGAAGACCGGCCCCGTGAGATGCCGCTCGACTCGCTGCTCGAAGAGTTGGCTGACGAGCAGCCCGCGAGGCGTCTCGCTCGAGATGTCCGGGTCGTTGTCGGCGACGAGAGCGTATAGCGCGTCGTCGTCCAATACGCCGACGTCCACGCCTCCGTAGCGCTCAATAGCCTCGGGCATCGGGAGGCGCTCCCACGGCGGCGTCAGGTCGAGGTCCTGCCCCTGGAAGCTGATATGCAGGCTGTCGTTCGCGGCCAGACAGGCCTCGGCATAGAGCTTCTCGGTCAACTCCATCATGTCGGTGTAGTCGGCGTAGGCCTGGTACACTTCGAGCATGGTGAACTCAGGGTTGTGCGTCCGGTCGACGCCCTCGTTTCGGAAGTTCTTCGACAGGTCGTAGACGCGGTCCATTCCGCCGGCCAGCAGTCGCTTCAGATA
This sequence comes from uncultured bacterium, assembly GCA_964606675.1. Taxonomy (GTDB): domain Bacteria; phylum Latescibacterota; class MWCZ01; order MWCZ01; family MWCZ01; genus CAZSJP01. The sequence goes on along the minus strand of CAZSJP010000156.1, from coordinate 2,225 downwards.
CAGCTCCGGGCTGATCTTGAGGTAGAGGTCCGTCTCCAGAGCGTTGTGGTGGGTCTTGAACGGCCGGGCGTTGGCGCCTCCGTAGAGTTGCTGCAACGCCGGCGTCTCCACTTCGACGAAGCCTCTTCCGTCCAACACGTCGCGCACCGAGCGAACGATCTTCGCGCGCGCCTCAAACGTTTCGCGCACTTCCGGGTTCACGATCAGGTCTATGGATCGGTGTCTGTAGCGAAGCTCGACGTTCTGCCTGATGTCGTCGAAGACCTTTCGCTCTCCGTCGACCACCTGCTCTTTGACGACCGGAATCGGGCGAACGCTTTTCGTCAGGATGGTGACGACCTCGGCGCTGACGGTCAGCTCTTCGGTACGTGTTCTGAACACCTTTCCATCCACGCCCACGATGTCGCCGATCTCGAGTTGCTTCCACACTTCGTACGCGTCGTCGCCGACAAAGTCGCGTCTGACGTATATCTGGATGCGTCCGCCCGTGTCCTGGATGTGCGCGAACGAAGTCTTGCCCTTGCCACGAATCGACATCAGGCGGCCCGCAACCCTCACCGGATGGTCGATGAGGCCGTCGGGGTCGGCCAGCACCTCGGCGCTGGTATGGGTCGGGTCGTACCGGTAGGGGTATGGGTCGACGCCCAGTTCGCGCAGACGGTCGACCTTCGCCTTCCGTCGGGCGATTAGCTCTTCCTGATAGTCCACCTGGGTACCTCAGAATGGCGGATACGTTCCGCAACGGGTGCTCAGCGGGTATCTTTGATCGTGTGTATCACTAATGTACCGACATTGGCGTCAACGGGACAACTGACCGAGGCCGAGCCGTCGGTCCCCGCTACATCCATGGGTAGGCCGGCATGGGAGAGACGAAGTGAGATCGGGTTGCAGCCACGTGGCGTTTCTGATTGTCGCGGCATTGTGCGCATCCGCTCGCGCCGGCATGTTGCCGCTTGCGACGGACGATGGCGCCATCGATCAGACCGCGCTGTTGGCACTGGCAATGGCCGATGGCGGAGATCTGCACCTGATCTTGCAGCCGGCCTATCGAGCGCAGGCGTCCGAGCGCGATTCGATCCCTCGCGTCGGGTGGGTCGTCGCGCTTCCAGCGCCGCCGACTGCCGTTTCCATCGGCCCCGACTCGCTGGCGCGCGACATATGGACCTGGATGGTCTCGCTGGGCGCGCGCCCCGACCCCGGCGGCGACCCTACGCCCGTCCCCGAACGTGCGCTACCGGCATCGGTCGGCGGCGACTACGTCGTCGAGACGTTCGCTCCGGACGACGGCCCCGACAAGCTGGGCCGCTGGCTACCGCGCAATGGCTACGGCCGGCCTGACCGGAGCGTTGTCGAGGACTACGCCGGAAACGGGTGGTCGTTCGTGGCGATCTCGGCTGTGCCGTCCGGTCGAGCCGGGCAGCTCCCGGCAGTCGGCACCCTCGCGCCCGTATGCCTCACATTCCCGAGCGACGACGTCGTCCTGCCGCTGCGATTCGCCGCCAGGGGCGGTGCGTTCCCGGTCTTCCTGTTCATCGCAAGTTCGTCGCGAATCCACCGGGTCGACGCCGAGGCTTTCGGCTTCGTGGCGCTTGAGGGCGAAGCGAACCGCATCGCGCTGGATCGGACGTTGTGGCAAGGCGGCGTCTCGGACACGAGCCGTGCCATCGTATGGCACGACCCGCAGGCAGCGCGGGATAACGCGGTGGAGAGAGTCGCCGCGTGGACGGCCGGCAGGACCGGTGGCTGGCTGAGGGCTCCGCTCAACAGGCGAACGGCCTTTCAGTCGGTAGTTGCCGACACGACCGGTCGCCTGGGCGACATGTTCCGGGCGGCGCTGGCGCGGAACAGCAGCGATGCGCCGCAATCGCTCGTGCAGCACTACAAAAGCGTCTGTAGCGACTGCAACGACTCTCTGTTCGTCTCGGCGCTATGCTCGCCCGCGATGAACGTGCGAGGGTCGCAAACCGACCTCCGCCTCTGGCCACGCGATCCGACGATTCGGCTTCGCAGAGACGTCCTGGCGTCTCTCGCGCCATTCGCGCCGCCGGTTGCGCAAACGCGGAGCGACTCGACCTACGCGCCTCCATCGCGCGACCTGCTGCCGCCGGGCACGTCCAAGTTGAGGCGGATCCACGGTGCCTACATATCCGAAGCGGAGCTTGCCCGCATCACGGCCCACCTGAAGAAGCAGAAGGCGCCGGAGTATGACCGGACGGTTACCCAAG
>CAZSJP010000155.1:6721-8383 GCA_964606675.1 uncultured bacterium | reverse complement strand
AAAACAAACCGTCACCGTGTTTTGCCAGCGACCCATCATGCGGAACATGTGCGCCAACCAGATGGAAGACGGCTCGTTCCCCGGCAGCATCGCGCTCTCTGAGAAACGCGGCTTCTACCACGCCGACTGGTCCAACGTGTGGCAGGTGCATCAACTGCACCCCGATATCGACTTCGTGCGCGACACCTACGGTCCCATCTGCAAGTACCTGGAGTACATGAACACGGTGCGGGACAGGGAAGGGTGGCACCTCTTCGACGTCATCGACCAGGGCGAAACGGGCCAGGAATACATGAGTCGCTATCTGGCCGCCCATCCGTATGCAGACGACTGGGGCCCGATCCAACTCAAGGGCGTTGGCGAGTCCGTATACGTATACCGGACAGCAAGATGCGCGGCGCTCATGGCCGCGGCGCTAGAGCAAAGCGCGGACGCTCAGCGGTGGGGCCAAGAAGCCGACATGATCAAGGCGGCGATCCTCGAGCGGATGTGGGACGAGACCGACGAATGGTTCTACGACGTGATCCCGGAGACCGGCGAGCGCTCGAGGGTGCGCGTGGCGGCGAGCATCTATCCGTTCATGTGCGATATCGCCGGGCCGCAGCACCTCGGAGCGATCCAACGTCATCTGCTGAACCCCGACGAGTTCTGGACGACTTGGCCCGTACCGGCAGAGAGCGCCTCTGACCCGATGTTCGACGCCGAAGCCCACTGGAAGGGCGAAAGGAAGAGCTGCCCGTGGAACGGCCGTAACTGGCCCATGGCGACGTCGCACGTCGCCGAGGCGCTGGCGCGGGCCGCCAGCATCGATCCCGAGCTGGGGATGAACGCCGTGCAGCTGATACGACGGTTCATCCGGATGATGTGCTTCGATCACGACCCGAAACGACCGAACTGCTTCGAACACTACAACCCGTACACCGCAGCCGCGAGCGAATACCGAGGCGTGGACGACTACCAACACTCGTGGGTGATAGACCTCATACTCAAGTACGTCGTGGGTGTTCGGCCACAGGAAAGCGACGTACTGGTGGTCGACCCGCTGCCGTTCGGTTTGGAGCGGTTCAGCGTCGAACGGCTGCGGTACAAGGGGCACGACGTGAGCATCCGATGGCAGAACGACGAAGGATTCACCGTGCTCGTGGATGGCAAATGGGGCGCGCACCAACGGCGCCTCGGGCGGCTCGAAGTGGCGTTGTAGCGAGCCCAAGCGACTGTGCCGGCTGCGTTCCGCGCGCCTGGCGGTCGCCGGTAACCGACAAGGATAGGAAGATATGTTGCCGAACGTAGGCACGTGGGAGATGATCATCATATTGCTGGTCGTCTTCTTGGTGTTCGGGGCGAACCGACTGCCGGACATCGCCCGTGGTCTGGGCAAGGGCATGCGCGAGTTCAAGCGCGAAATGCAGGGGATCGCCAGTGCGATCGACGTGACCGCTGAGCCGACCGCGCAGTCGCGTCCCCAACCCGGACAGGGGTCGGCTGCGCCCGAAACGACGGATGCGACAGTCGAGAGCGATGAGGCCGATGGGGCCGAGGACAAGCAGAAGCCCACATCCGATGCTTAGTACGCACTTGATATGACGGGCGTACTAGTCTCTCCGGAGGCCGGGACCCATGTGTCAGAGACAAGGCGCCCATCCCTCGACAGGCGGGACCGTG
>CAZSJP010000155.1:0-6673 GCA_964606675.1 uncultured bacterium | reverse complement strand
AGCGAGTACCGGTGACTTCATGAACATCGCCCATCGAGGGTTCAGCGCTCGATACCCCGAGAACACGCTGGTCGCCTTCGGTGCCGCGTTCGATTCGGGGTGTACCTGGGTCGAATGCGACGTCAGGCGAACGTGCGATGGCACGATAGTCGTTCTTCACGACTCGACCGTCGATCGCACCACCGATGGCTCCGGTGCCGCCGACGAGATGACGTGGGCCGACATAGGGCGCCTCGACGCGGGAAGCTGGAAGGCGCCTGAGTTCGCCGGCGAAAGGATACCTTCGCTGGATGAGTTGCTTGAGTTCGTGGGTCGCGATGGCGAGCCGAGGGGGCAGGTCGTCATCGAACTCAAGATGCCGTCGGATCACGTGGCCGAGGCGGTCGATCTTGTCGCCAGGCACGACGCGTTCGGCTGGACGGTCGCGTCGGCTTTCGAGTGGGACACGATCCTCGCCGTGCGACGCTTGGCGCCCGAATGGCGGACCACTTGGCTTACCAGACTCGACGGATGCTCGGCCATGGCCGACATAGCGCGATGCAAGGTCGCGGGCGTCACCATGTTCGGGCCGGTAGCTGAAGCGACGAGCCGCACGCTGGTTGACGCGGCTCACGACGTGGACCTGCTGGTGCGGTGTTGGGGCGTCGGCGAAGACAGAGGGCCGCTTCTGCGGAGGCTGGTCGAGGTTGGAGCCGACGGAACGACGACGAATCACCCGGACGCGCTTGCGGACGTCCTGAACGAGTAGCATCAGGTCGTTACGACCTCGGTCATCCCGACTGCCGGACCGACGGACTGCCGATGAGACAGCTAACCAGGTGCGCAATCGCCATCGCGGTGGGCGCCGGTGCCCTTGCGAATGCCGGCCCGTGGGATGGCACCGACCCGACGTATCCTCGCGCCGACGTACGTGCTGTCGGCATGGCCGGCTCGTTCGTGGCTGTCGCAGACGGACCGACCGCTTTGGTCTGGAACCCCGCCGGCCTGGTCGGGCATCCCTTTCCCGCAGCCAACATCGGTCTCCGACTCAACCCGTTCGACACGTTCTACCTCACGTTCGCCAACCCGATCAGCACCGTGTCGACGCTCGGGTGGGGCTGGGCTCGGCACACCATCGGCGGCGACGATCCCGACCAACCTCGCGCGCTCGACCGCCTGAGCATCGGCGTCGGGACACAACTGGAGGATCGCGTCTCGTACGGCGTCAGCGTATCGTACCTGAATCCCGAATTCCAGGTGGCAGCCGATTCGACCGCCGAAGGCGTCGGTCTGACGATCGACACCGGCGCGATGCTCGACGTGACCGATCGCTTGCGTGTCGCCGTGGCAGTCTATGATCTCGCCAACGCCAAGGTGTGGCGGTCTGGAGGACGGATCGAACGCCTCAGCAAGCGGACCGTGCGGGTCGGTGTCGCGTACCGTCCGTCGTCGAGCTTCGTCGCGTCGGCGCAGGTCGATCGAGGCGTCCGCGTGGGCGCTGAAGCGTTCCCTCTCACCAACTTCGGACTCCGGTTCGGCGTCGGATACACGAAGGGATCGTGGACTGTCGGCTTCGGCGCGTCGCACCGGATCGATCTCTTACGAACGGAATACAGCATGGGCGGCGCAGGTGCCGGCAGGCACACGCACGACGTCGCGCTCAGCTTCGCGCTTCCCCGCGGACATGGGGCGGCTCAGATCTCGCAGCTACGGATCAGGCCGCTGTTCGCGTCCCTCTCCAAGGCCTACACGCTGCAACCCGTCGCAACCGCGATCGTCAGCAATCCCACGTCGACGCCCCTCACGGCACGCGTCGAACTCAGCTTCCCGGACCACGCGCCAGTGCCTTCGATAGCGGAGGTGAACCTTCGGCCATACGCGCGGAAGCGGGTGTATCTTAGAACTATGCTGAGTGAGGCGGCCGTCGCCTCGAATGACGACCAGCCCGTCATGGGCACCGTCAGCCTCGTGAACCCGAACACGGGAGTCGTGTTCCGACGAGAGTCGGTGCGCACGTTCCTGTACCGGCGCGGCGCCATCACGTGGGACGACGTGCGCAAGGCCGCGGCGTTTGTAACGCCCGCGGACCCGTCGGTCAGGCACTTCGTCCGCGAGTCGCTACGGCCCTATCGCGCGGAACTCGAGATGTTGCCCGACGGCATGGACCTCGTTACCAGGGCCATGGTACTGTTCGAGGCGACGGCGACGCATGCCGTAACGTACCAGGTCGATCCGAATACTCCCTACGCCGAGGTCCACAGCGAGATCACGGCATTCGGCGAGCCCGATGCGGCCGACTCTCTTGCGGCGGACATGATCGCGGCGGCTTTCGGGCCGACGTTCGCCCCGGCGCGGTCCGCGAGGCCGAGCGGCGGCGGCATCCGCAGCGTGCTGGACTTCATCGCGCTGCCATACACCGCGCTCGTCGGACCGGGCGACCCGCAACTGGCTGTCGACGACGTTCAATACCCCGCGGAGCTCCTGCGAAGCCGGTCCGGCGACTGCGACGACACGACGGTTCTTCTGTGCGCGCTGCTTGAATGCGCCGGCGTGTCCACGGCGTTCGTGGAGTCGCCCGAGCATCTGTTCATGATGTTCGATACCGGGTTGCCGGTCTCGGAGGACTCGTACGTTCTTCCGTGCCCGAGAGAGATGTTCGTCGAACTCGACGGAACCTACTGGGTGCCGTTGGAGACCACGATGCTGCGGGAAGGGTTCATGCAGGCGTGGCGGCACGCATCCGAGGTCGTCGCCGAGGGCGATGGCAGCGTCGCGACGACGACGATGCGGACCGCCTGGAGTTCCTATGCGCCGGCCGATTTCCTTGCGACCGGATACGAGCCGCCTTCGGTGCCGGACATCGACAGCGTCCGCACTAGAGTGGAAGCGCGCCGGGCCGACCTCGCCGGGCTTCTGCGGCAGTCGCCGATCGGGCGCGGCCTGCTGGCTCCTCTCGCGGCCCGTCCCGACGATCACGGGTTGCGTTCGCAGGCGGTGTTCTGGCTGCTGAACGCCGGCCTGATCTCGGAGGCGCACCAGCACTTGGCCGTGCTGGAAGTCGCCAAATACAACCCACCGCGGACACTCGCCCTGAGGGCCGTGTATTGGTTCCAACAGCGCGACATCGGTGCCGCCGAAGCGTGTGCGAGGCAGGCGCTCAGCATGGCGCCGTGGGTACCGGAGCTGCAGGACCTGGTCCAGCAGATATCCATCGCGCGCAAGATGAACGGCCCCAGATAGACATCGGCGAGCCGCTCCGGCATGGGCTGTGTTGGCCGCATCGCCCACCGGCATTCGGTAACCTCTCCCTCATGTTCCTGATCCGATCGGAAGCGCCGTCACCTCGGGGTGCGGCAGCGCCGGGCGGCAACGCCGGTGGGCCGTTCTATCCGGCGGCGGCGGCGGGTATATTTCGTCTCCTGCAAGCGCACCCGATCGGACCCTTCGGATGCGCAGGCGGGGCCCGGCGTGCGTTGATATCGCTCTCCTATGCCGGCCCCGAACTTCGCATCGCACCAGAGGCAGACGTGCTTCCACACAGCGAACAAATGAAGTTGATCCGTCGCGGGGTCGAGGAGATTGTCCCCGACGAAGAACTCGACAGATCGGTTCGGCGAGCTATAGAGACCGATACGCCGTTGCGCGTGAAGTACGGGATCGACCCCACCGGCAAAGACGTGCACGTGGGGCACATGGTCCCGGTAAGCAAGGTGCGCGATTTCCAGACCGCCGGCCACCAGGGCGTGATCATAATCGGCGACTACACCGCCCAGATCGGCGACCCTACGGGTAGGGGCGAATCGCGGCCGCCGCTGACGATGGAAGAGGTGCACGCGAACGCAGAGACCTACGTCGAGCAACTCATGAAGGTGCTCGACCCCGACAAAACGGAGGTCCGCTACCAGACCGAGTGGTTCGAGGACTTCTCGCTGGTGGACATGATACGCCTCGGGCAGAAGTTCACGTTGGCTCAGATGCTCGCGCACGATACGTTCGCGAGGCGCATTGACGAGGGCTCGCCGCTAGCGATCCACGAGATATTGTACCCGATGCTGATGGCGTACGACTCGGTTGCGGTCAGAGCCGACGTCGAGCTTGGCGGAATGGAACAGAAGTTCAACATCCTGCAGGGCCGCGACCTCCAACGAAGTTCCGGCCAACGCCCGCAGATCGCCGCGCTCATGCCGATGCTGCCCGGCCTCGACGGCGGAGCCAAGATGGGCAAGAGCCTCGGCAACTACCTCGGCGTGTGCGACCCGCCGGCCGAAATGTACGGGAAGGTCATGTCGATCCGCGACGATCTGCTTGTGGACTACTTCGCATTGGCCGCCGGCGCCTCGCCGAGCGCGGTGGACGAGGTGCGCCGGAAGATCGACGGGACGATGCTTGGCGACGACGGCGAACGGGTGAATCCGATGGTCCTCAAACGGCAACTGGCAAGTGCAATCGTGACGCGATACCACGACTCGGCTGCCGCCAGAACCGCCGAGGAAGAGTTCATGGGCGTCTTCTCACGCAAGGACCAACTACCGGACGACATGCCGGAGGTGGCGGTCAAAGGCGGCGCGGTCGGCATCCTGGACTTGATCGTGGGTGCATCGCTAGCACCTTCGCGCTCGGAGGCGAGGCGGCTCGTCCAACAGGGCGGCGTCTCGCTGGCCGGCGAGAAGATCGGCGATCCGAACGTGCAGATCGAGCCGGCGGACGGCGCAGTCCTTCGAGTCGGGAAGCGCCGGTTCGGCAAGATACGAGTGCAATAGCCCGAGACTTGGAGGCCGCTAGTGGACGTGTTCGAAGCCATCCGCAACCGCCGCAGTGTCAGGAAATACCGCCGCGAGCCGATCTCCGATGAGACGCTGACAGAGCTTATCTCCGCGGCGACGTGGGCGCCCTACGGCACCGGGGAGGAATACCCGCTGCGGTTTGTCGCCATTCGCGACCGCGACCGGCTGGAAGCTGTCCGAGACCTGACGGGCGACCCTGTGTGGCACGCGTTCGTGGCAGATGCAGGGGCCGTCGTCGCGGTAGTCCGCGACACGAGCATCGCCGGCGGCGACGCCGACGCCCACGCGGCAACCCAGAATCTGCTGCTTGCGGCCCATGCCCGCGGCCTGGGCACTTGTTGGATCGAGTCGTTCCATCGTGGGCGCATCTCGGCGCTCATGGATCTGCCGGACACCGCAAGAGCCGTGTGCCTCGTGACCGTCGGAGTGGCGGCCGAGGAGCCTGTCGCGCCACCTCGCCCCGATACCGAGAGCGTCATGGTGCACGAGGATTGGCGAGGTGCATGGACCAAGGGCGCTCTATGTCCGACCCCCCCGGCATAGTGCTGTTCCACATCGACGACCACGCCGCGTGGGCGACAGGCTCCGGGCGCGGCTCGAGGGCCACTTCCGCGCCATCGACAACTGCGGCCGAAGCGGCCTCGGCCAGCCGCACGACAGTCCAGGGGAGATTCACCCGCAGTGAGATCGGACGTGGAGTCGGGCAGGCCTCAGCCTTGGTGCATGTCCGCCGTGCGCCTATCCTTATGGGTTCGTGGCGCTCATGTTGGCGCGATCGAGCGAACCGGGCCACGGCGCATCCCGAGCCGAGGCAGAGCGGACGAGAGATAGAGCCATGCCCAGCAGAGAAACCGTCGGAGCGTCGATCGAACACGATGGAGATCTGGGTGAGATAACGGCCAGGTCCGTTGCCATTGGCCTCATCGCGTGCACGCTCGTGAGCGTGTGGGTGCCGATGTCGGAGTACCTGATCGGCGCCTCTCGCATGAACCTCTCGCAGCTCCCGGTTGCCGCGGCGGGCGTCATCTTCGGCGTGCAGCTGATCAACGCGGGCGTCGCGCGGTTTCGGCCTTCATGGATGCTGAAGCCCGCCGAAGTGCTCGTCGTCTTCGTGATGGCGTTCATCGCGTCGATCATGGTGTGCTCGAATCTGCTCGACTGGGTCTTCTCCGTGATGGCGGTTCCGTATTACCTCGCCACGCCGGAGAACCGCTGGATCGACGACTTGTGGCCCCATCTGAAGCAGTGGGCCGTCGTTCGCGGGCCAAGCGAGGAGCTACGCTGGGCGTTCGTGGGCGCACCTACGGGCACGGCCATACCGTGGGACATCTGGCTGCTTCCGACGTTCTGGTGGGGGTCGTTCGTCGGCGCGGTCGCCTTCTCGTCGATCTGCCTCGCGTCCATCCTCCGCAAACAGTGGGCCGACCACGAGCGGCTCGCGTTCCCGCTCGCGCAGGTACCGCTGAACATCATGAGCAATCCGGGCGGCAGATGGAACCTGCCGGCGATGCTACGCTCCAGAGCGTTCTGGATCGGCGTCGGCATCCCCATGTTCGTCATCCTATTCAACATAGGTCACTACTTCCTGCCGCAATTCCCGATGCTGCCCGTGATGAACGAGTACCAGCTGAAGCTGGGCGTCGGCCTACCGAACATATACATCAAGTTCAACATGTACGTGATTGGCTTTGCGTACATGGTCAACACGAACATCCTCCTCAGCGTGTGGGTCTGGCGCCTCCTGGTTCTGGGCGAGGTCATCGCCTACGAGCGGCTGGGCTACACGCTTGGCGCGGCGGACGAGCTGTATTCCTCGTACGACGCCATCACGAGTTGGCAGGGCTTCGGCGGCTTCATAGTGTTCGTGCTATGGGGCCTCTGGATGGCGCGGCATCATCTCATGAACGAGG
>CAZSJP010000154.1:0-8385 GCA_964606675.1 uncultured bacterium | reverse complement strand
GCCCAGCAGATACTTGCGCTCATATATCGCGCCCATTTTCAGCATCGGCCAGACGTATTCCTCGATGAACTCCCGCTTCAGGTCGACGACGTGGCATTCCGACGCGCCGCTGTCACGAGCTTTCTTCTCTACGCCTTCGAGTTCGCCCTCACCTTGGCCGAGGTCGGCAACTACGGCGACGACCTCACACTCGTACGCCTCCCTGAGCCATGGGACGATGTCGGTTGTATCGAGGCCACCGGAATACGCGAGCGCGACTTTGGTTACGTCAGTTGCCATCTCTTGGACCCTTCTCTGTCAGAATTTCGTCGAACATGTCGGCCACGCCGTGCATGAGTTCCTCGGTTACGATCAGAGGCGGAAGGAACCTGACCACGTTCGGCCCCGCTGGGCAGACGAGCACGTGCCGACTGCGGAACTCCGAGATGATCTCCGCGGCGGGAATGCTGAGTTCCACGCCCCAGATCAGCCCGCGGCCTCGCACGTCTACGATCAGATCGTGCCGCGTCTGCAACTCCTGAAGTCGCTGCTTGAAGCTTGCCCCTGTGCGAGCGACACCGTCGGGGATGCCCCCCCGGGTCAACTTGTCCAGCACGGCGAGAGCCACCGCGCAGACCAAAGGCCCGCCGCCGAACGTCGCCGCGTGGTCGCCAGGCTTGATCGCATCGGCCACGGACTGCCGCAGCAGCACCGCCCCGATCGGCAAGCCGCCCGCAAGCGGCTTCGCAAGTGTCATCAGGTCCGGCTCGACCCCGTAGTGCTCATACGCGAACAGTGTCCCCGTGCGCCCGAGGCCCACCTGGACCTCGTCGAAAACGAGCAGCGCGTTGTTCCTGTCGCACGCCTCGCGGAGCGCAACCAGGTATTCCGGGTCGGCCAGGTTGACGCCGCCCTCGGCCTGAATCGGCTCGATGAAGACGGCGCACGTCGTATCCGTGATAGCCTCCAGAGCCGCGTCAACGTCGTTGAACGGTATCATCGTCACTCCGGGCACGAGCGGTTCGAACGGCGCCTGGTATTTCTCCTGCCCCGTGAGAGCGAGAGAGCCGAACGTCCGTCCGTGGAACGATTGGTGTGCCGCCACGAACCCGGTCTTGCCCGCGCCGTGGTTCGCCCCGGCCCATCTGCGGGCGAACTTCATGCATGCTTCGATCGCCTCAGTGCCGGAGTTGCAGAAGAACGCGCGGTCGCCGAACGATACCTGGACCAATCTCTCGGCCAGGAGCGCCCCGGGAATCGTGTGGTACAGGTTCGACACGTGCATGAGGCTGCCGACCTGTTGCCGAACGGCCTCAAGTATGTCGTGGTCGCCGTATCCAAGGGCGTTGACGGCCAGCCCCGACACGCAGTCGAGGTAGCGTACACCGTCGTTGTCGAACAAATAGACGCCGTTGCCCCGCTCCAACACCAACTCCGCTCGGGCGTAGTTCTGAAGGAGATACGTCTGGCTCTTCTGCAACACGTCGCGGGTTCCCGCGGCCTGGGGTATCGGCGTTGAGAGATCCTTGTCACCGATCACGTCGTCCTCCAGTCGGCGTCCATGCTCGCTCTAGCTCGTGATGACCGTTCCATACCTGAGCGCTCCGGATAGATGCTCGGTTATCGTGTTGGGCCCCTGCCATGCCACGACGTGCACGCGCCCTACTCCCTCTGCGACCGCATCGGTACACGCTCTGACTTTCGGTATCATGCCGCCCGATATGTGCCCGGCCGCTATGAGATTATCCACGTCGCCGACCGATAGCTCCGGCAACGGTACGCCCTCGAGAAGCACGCCGGGGACGTCGGTTATGAATACCAAGTCGTCGACGGGAATCGCGGTGGCCAAGTCGGCAGCCGCGTGGTCGGCATTGACGTTGTACGCCTGACCGTCCGCTCCTAGGCTGATAGGCGACACTACCGGGGTCAGACCGGCCTCCAGCAGCGTCGTGACGAGTCCGTCGCGGACCGTCTCGACCTTCCCGACGTATCCGAGCTTGCCGTCACCATACGGAACCGCACGGAGCAGACCTCCGTCTATGCCGCTGATCCCCACCGCGTTGCCGCCGGCGCGAATGATCTCTCTGACAAGACGCTTGTTGACCTGTGCAGAGAGCACCATCTCGACCGTCTCGATCGCCTCTGCGTCGGTGACCCGCAGGCCATCAACGAAGCGTGACGCCTGCCCGAGCGAGTCCAGGGCGCGGCTTATGTCCTTGCCGCCGCCGTGCACCACTATCGCTCGGCCCGCGCCGACACGGACCAGGTCTGCGGCAATCTCGCCCACTTGTCCGTTGTCGTCAAGCGTTGAGCCGCCGATCTTGACCAGTACCGTCGACACAGTCTGTCATCCTCACTGGTTGGGTTGCTTCGCGGCGACGGTTTCAGTCGCCGAGTATGGGCCGCCTCGGGTCCGCCTCGCGGCCAGCGCTAGACCGGTAGCCCCTCGCCTTCATCGAACCCGCAGGCGACGTTCATGCATTGGAGCGCCTGCCCGTACGCGCCCTTGATGAGATTGTCTATGGCGCAGATCACTATCGCCTTGTCCGACCCGTCGACCACTTGCGCGGTCACGTCGGCGTAGTTCGTTCCGCGTACAAACGCGGTCTCGGGCAGATGCTCTACCACCCTGACGAAGCGCTCGCCGTCGTAATGCGCGACCATCAGAGCCACCAACTCGTCGGTGGTGGCGGGCTTCACTAGATCGACGTATATCGTCGACAGAATGCCCTGATTCATCGGGACGAGGTGAGGCGAGAATACCACTCGGGCGCTCTGTTCGGCGAACTTGGAAAGCTCCTGCTCTATCTCGCCGACGTGTCGGTGGACGCGACCGACGTTGTACGGTGCCATGTTCTCGTTCGTCTCCACGAAGTGCGTGCGAAGACTCAGTTTCCGACCGGCACCGGAAACGCCGGACTTGCTGTCGGCGACGATCGTATCCGGTCGGATCATCCCGCTCGAGAGCAGTGGCGCCAGCGGAATCTGGACCGACGTCGGGTAGCAGCCGGGCACCGCGATCAGCTTCGCGCGCGCGATCTCGTCGCGGCGGAACTCGGGCAGGCCGTAGACTTTCGTCGCCAGCAGATCCGGCGCCGTGTGCTCCACGCCGTACCATGCTTCGTACGCCTCGGCGGTGTCCATACGGAAATCCGCGGACAAGTCGATCACGGTCCTGCCCCGGTCGAGTAGGCCGGGCGCCACGTCCATCGCCGCTTCGTGCGGCAGGCACAGGAACACGACGTCCGTATCGACCTCCACGGCCTCGTTGGCCGGCAGGAGGGGTACGTCGCCGAACCCGCTAAGGCGTGGAAAGACCGCCGAAAGGGCCTCTCCAGCAGAACGCTCGGACGAGGCAGCCCTCACCTCGACGCCGTTGTGCGCCTCGCACAGCGCGAATAGGCCGGCTCCCGTATACCCGGAAGCCCCCAGGATCGTCACTCCGACTCTCGTCGTCACTGCTCCATCACCTCTTCTATGTGCCCGATGACTCGCGCGGCACCAGTGTCCGATGCCGATACGACGAGCACGGTGTCTTCGCCGGCCACCGTCCCAACTACCTCCGGCCACGCTGTCTCGTCGATGGCCCACGCCAGGCCGGCCGCGTGACCGGCCACGGCTCTGAGTACCACTAGTTGGCCGGCCTGCGTCCACTGCAGCAAGAACTCGCGCATGGCGGGCCCCAGTCTGTGTCCCGGGCGCTCCGACCGAGCGTCCCCGGCGGCCTGATACCGATAACCGCCGTCCGCTACAGGCACTTTGACCAGGCCGAGATCGGCGATATCTTTCGATAGTGTCGGCTGACTTACCGCGTAGCCCTTCTGGCGCAAGATACCGGCCAAGTCCGACTGCGTCCGGACTGCATTCGCTTCGATGCTGCTCAGTATCAGTCTCTGACGCGCAAGTTTACGTGAGGCACCCATCGTCCGACCATCTCGACTGCGTAATCGCAGCGGGCAGCGATACAATTATTATCGGGCCATTCTGATTATTATTAGTATAGAGGCAGTGTGGGCGCCCCGTCAATGGCCAGCGCGCGTCGCGTCTATCGATACGACGGCGTGTCGGTGACATGGCGGGGGTAAGGAGACGTGATCGCATGGTTCGGACAGTCGCCGCGCTGATTCAGCTCATGCGGCCTCGGCAGTGGATGAAGAACGCGTTCGTCCTCGCCGGGCTAGCGTTCGGCACCCGGGTCGGGCCCGATGGCGCGCCCGTGCAAGCCCTGCTTGTCACGGATGCGTTGGTGAACGTTCTCGCCGCGGCCGGGGTGTTCACGGTGCTCGCCAGCGGCGTGTACGTTCTCAACGACCTACTGGACCGAGAGCAGGATCGGCTCCACCCGACGAAGTGCCGGCGTCCTCTCGCGGCCGGAGATATCTCGCCTGCGCCGGCTGTCGCGCTCGGAGTCGTTCTCGTCGTGGGCGGGCTGCTCGCCGGAGCGACTATCCCGGGGCGAGCGATCTGGGTTTTCGGTACGTATCTGACCATCAACGTGTTCTACACGCTGTGGTGGAAGAACGTGGTCCTGCTGGACGTATTCAGCATCGCTTCGGGGTTCGTGTTGCGGGTCGTTGGTGGCGTTCTGGCCGCCGGCGCGGTCATTCGTCCGTGGATCGTCGTCTGCACACTGTTCCTCGCGCTGCTCATCAGCCTGGGCAAGCGACGTGGGGAGATAGTGCTCCTCGGCGAGGACAGCAGCCGCCATCGTCCGATACTCGGCGAATACCCACTGCCGTTCCTCGACCTACTGATCGTGAGCGCGGCTGCGATGACGGTCATCGCGTATGCGCTCTTCACGATAGAATCCGGGCGGTCGCACTATCTGATGTCGACGATACCCTTCGTGCTATATGGAGTGTACAGGTACTTGTATCTCATATACGTGCGGAAGGCAACCGTGGCGCCTGAGACGCTTGTCCTCAGCGATGTGCCACTACTGATAGCCGGTGCCGGATGGTTGGCGGTTGCCGCGCTGCTGTTTCTCTACACCTAGCCGTCGTGCCCGCTGACGCGGGCACGTGAGAGGATACCTCTGTGATAGACGACGTCAAGTTCGACGACAAAGGTCTTGTGGTGGCGATCGCCCAGGATGCCGACAACGGCGAGATCCTGATGGTCGCGTACATGAATCGCGAGTCCCTCGAGCGAACACTTGATGGCGGCGAGATGACGTATTGGAGCCGTAGCCGCGGCAAACTGTGGCTCAAGGGCGAAACCTCCGGGCACACGCAGAGAGTCGTAGAGGCCCGCATCGATTGCGATGGCGACGCGCTGTTGTTCAAGGTGCGGCAGGAAAGCGGCGCGTGCCACACGGGCTACCGCAGTTGCTTCCACCGCAAGAACGGCTCAGACGGCCTCGTTGTCGATGGCGAAAAAGTGTTCGACCCGGACGACGTGTACGGGGGGTAGTGCTTCATCGGCGAGCGGCCGGCCTCGGGCGTCCGCCTGATAGCGGGCCCGAAGCCTGCACCATCGACACGTCACGCCATCGACTCAGCTCACCATTCCAGCCGCCCTCTCAAGTTCCTCTACGCCCTCGGCTTCCGCTGCTATCGCGTCCCGCAGTATGGGCGCGATGGTCGCTATGCGCTCGGGAATGCGCGCTCGCTCGTGGGGGCTGAGTTCCGTGGGGACGCCCGCGTCGACCGCCAGCCGGTACCGCTCATACTGAGAGAAAGCCTTGTCGTACTGGTTCGCCGCCGCCAGCAGGTGCACCTGCGCCTCGGCGACGACGTCCGCCGCGCGCCGAAGCCACTGGGCACAGCACCAGCGGGCGGACAGGCGCTCGAACGTGGCCCAGCAGAACCACTCCCCGGCGTCGGCAAAGTCCTTCTCCGGGTCCTCCACGTCCGCGGCGTAGGTCTCCAGCGCCGCTTGGCTGCGCGTTGCCGGCGAAGCTACACGTTCGAGGGCCTCGCGCATGATCGCCTCGCGTGGCTGCGGCTCACGTTGCTTCACGAATGCCTCGCAGGTGTCCAGCGGATGCGGCATCTCGATGTCCGTCCAGCCCATCACGGGAATGCCGTCGAACCACATTTCCCGCTTCCCGTCGTTCACGCGGTACCCGTAGACGAGCCCGCCATCCAACATGGTGCACACCAGCGGCGTCTCCCGGTCGACACTGCGCTTCACGATATCCCACACGGCATCTCGGTCGCTACACGACACACGCTCCCGGTCGTAACCGAGCCGTTCGGGCAGGAATGCGAAGTGGTCGACGGCAAGGGCGGCGACGTGCACGTCATTGTACGCGTAGCCGAAGCTGAATGCCCAGCCACAGGCCGCGGCGACCTCTGCGAAGTCGGTTGTCTCCCCGCTGTGCCTGAGGATCTGCACGATCGCAGACGGAACGCCCCCGCCGAGGTACGGAATGTCTTCCGGCAGGTCCATATTTCGCAGGGCGAACTGGGCGAGCGACTCGGGTCTGACCTGCCCGGGCACGACCTCCGCCCACTTCTCGCGTTCCTCGGTCTCTGCCTTGTCGCGCGACTCGATCTGCTCCTTCAGGCCCGCCCAACTGCGGAACCCGTACTCGAGCGCCAACGCGTGCTGGCACTCCTGCAGCTTGACCGGCGTACCGAGTATCTCGGGCTCGGACATACGCGCCAGTCGGTGCAGGCGTTCGAGCGTTTCGCATACGCCTGAGTCGCGTGCCTTGTGAGCCTCCAAGAGTGATTTCGCCTCGTTCCTGAGGTGCTCGAGGCTTGCGCGTGGGGGGAGTGATCGGGTCATGGCGAGCTCCTTTCCAAATGCTACCCGTCGCCTGCAATATCGGGTGGAAAGAAGACTCTCGTATGTGCTTCTGGCGAAGGTGGGCTATGCCCTTCCCGCAGGCGAGGAGGCGCCCGTCGTGCGCCTCCCGCTAGCATACGACATCGCTGCAGGAATGTCAACCCGACGGGATACGCGCTCGCAACGGCGCCCGCGGCGCGTCCGCCCGCGACCCGGTCGGACCGCGTTGACAGGCGTCGTGGCGCATGCTACTCTTGGGGGCGCCTCCAATGACTCGGCAGCCGTGAGCACCCGATGGACGAGCAGACGACACCACCCGCACGACACGATGCCCGGCTGCTGCCACTCGACCTGCTTCGCGCGGCCGCTATCCTGCTGGTCGTCTTGTTCCACCTGCCTGGCGATTTCCTGCCGGCCCAGGGCATTCCGGGTCTGGCATGGCTCAAGCGCTTCGGGTGGGCGGGAGTGGACCTGTTCTTCGTCCTCAGCGGCTGGCTGATCGGCGGCTTGTATTTCAGGGAGGAACGCGCGTTCGGGCGAGTGAGGCTCCGGCGCTTCTGGATCAGGCGCTTCTTCCGTACTCTCCCGCCATACTTCGTCGTTCTGTTCGCGACCCTGGCGTTCGCGCGCGCGTCCGGCGTCGTCGGCGTGACCTATTCCATCGATCTCACGTGGCCCGAACTCGTGTTCCTGCAGAACTACGCCGCCGGACTGCGGCGGGTGATATCGGTTAGCTGGTCGCTCTGCGTCGAAGAGCACTTCTACCTGACGCTGCCGATCATCCTTGGGATGACGAAGGGGCGGCGCAAGGTCACTCTCTACGGTCTGCCGGCGCTGATCGCCGCGCTCGCGGCGTACCGGTCATACGTCTATCTGACCGGCGAATGGGGCGACTCGACCTGGTACATCTACACCCGCACGCACTTCCGGCTCGATAATCTCTTGATCGGCGTGTGGCTGGCGCAGGTGGCCGTCTGCCACGAACGGCTGTGGCAATCCATCTGCCTGAGATCGCGCGCCATTGGGATCGCAGGGCTTGCTGGGATCGTGTGTATCGCCACCGTCATTCGTCCGTCTCCGTGGAACGTCGAAGCCGCAGCGTTCCTCAATACCGGGGGGTTCACGATCATCGGGCTGTGCTTCGCCGGGCTAACGGTGGAGGCTGCCGGCGGACGTTCGGCGATGCGACACGTGCCCGCGTGGATCGTAACACCGATAGCGCTATCATCATACAGCGTCTATCTGTTGCACCATCAGATCGCGAACCTCTCGATTATGCTCGCAAACGCGCATTCGGACGGGATCGCGGCTCTTGGCTGGCTTCCGCCAGTCGCCTACCTGGCGGCCAGCGCCGTGGCGGGCGCCGCGTGCTACTTCGCGATAGAGAGGCCGGTGATCGTCCTCCGAGACCGATTCTACCCTCGCAGATCGGTGAGCCGCCAGGCCGGTCGCGCCCTCGCGCCCATATCGCAACGAGACGCCGAACGCCGACTGTAGCGACGACGGGTGCGTCGTCCGAGCGGGCAGGAACGCCCGCGTGCGCGCATGGCACGACCCCGCCCCGATGTCGGTTCGCAGATGGCCCGGCGGTTCCGCAGGAATCTCCTAACGTCCGCGTTGCGGATGCCGCTACGCCATCTTCGCCTCGATCTCTACCAGCAGCGTTTGCAG
>CAZSJP010000153.1:0-8391 GCA_964606675.1 uncultured bacterium | reverse complement strand
GTCCTTCAGTTCGTTGCCCCAGACTATCGTATTCACGAGAGCGGCGCGAGACCGGTTCAGGAACATGCCGCCCGTGCCGCTGTAGTCGAACCCGCCGCTCTGCCAGGTGGCCACGTTGCGCGATACGGTGCAGTTGACGAGCGTCACGTCCGAATTGCCCCATGCGTCGATCGCGCCGCCGTTCGCAGCGACGTTCCCGCTGAAGACGGTGTTCGTGATCGATGCCGTGCACCCCTCCATGAACACGCCGCCCCCGTCGCCGTGGGGCGTTGCGCGATTCCGAGCGATGATGGTTCCATTGACTTCGATGTATGCTCTCGAACCATATATGCCGCCGCCCTTCCCGCTCTCCTCTGCTTGGCGGTTGTCGATTACACTGCACGTATCTAGCACGACCGTCGCGCTGTCGAAGACACCGATTCCCCCGCCGGTGTAGGCGCGACACCCGGCGATCGTAACGTGCGAGAGATGCACGCGAGAGTTCTTCCCGGTTGCGCCGATCCCGCCGCCACTACCGAACATGCTGCCGTAGCTGCCATACCGCTCCTGCGGGTACGCTCCCTCGATCCGGGCGTGCCGCACGGTCGCCGTGCCGCCAACTACTCGGATCCCGTGCCACGTTTCGACCGAGTAGGGCCGGAACCTGACGGGTTCGTCCTCCGTGCCGCTTACTACGAGCGCGCCCACGACGCGCAGGTTCGCCGCGAAGTCGAATCGAACGTCGGTCCCGGCCTCGATCCTGAGAGTGTCGCCTTCCGGAACAAGCAGGTGGTTCGTGACGCGGATCGGGCCACCCTCCGGCGAGAGGACCCCGTCCCCGATCACTCCTCGGACCGGCCGGCCGTAGATCCCGCGCAGACGGAACGCCGTCGCGGGGTTGAAGCCGTCGTTGCTCGCGATGTAGCCGAGCGCGGAGACATCCAGCGAATCGGGCGACGCGTAGTGCACCCCGATGTGCATTGTGTCACCCGGAGCGAGGGAGCGCGGGAACGTCGAGCCTGCGCCGAGACCGAATCCATCGCCGACCGGCAGCGTGACGTCGCTCACCGTGAGCGTGTCGCTGCCCGCGTTGCCGACCACGAGGGCCTGAACTCCGTCCGTGCCGACGATGAGCGTATCGGGTACGACGATCTCCGGGGTGAGCGACGGGCCGTTGCCGCCTCCGGTCCAGCCCATGTCCGCTCGCGTGCCGTCGAGGTCTAGGGTGGCATACGGATTCCCGGCGTCTATGCACGGCGACCCGGCGACAAGCGAGTAGTCGCCGGCCTCTGCGTCGGCGAAGAGCGGGTCGGCGTTCACATTTGCCGTACCCTCCCAGGCCGACGGCCCACCGACGTCGCTGTAGTCGATGCTTAACTGTCCGATGCGGTACCCGTCGTATTCCGTGCCCGGCACGACGTCGGCCGGCGAATTGCCCCACGCGATGGAGTTCGTGAGACGAACCGTCGCGCCGCCGGCGGCCAACCCGCCGCCGTCTCCGTACTTGCTCGTGTACACGTTGCCTGCGATCGTGCAATGGTCGACGGTCGCGGTCACGCTTCCACCGAAGCTGAGGCCCCCGCCTTCGTTGTCGGCGATCAGGCAGCCTTCGACCACCGCCGCGAATGGGCCGGGCTGAGGCGGGCAGATGCCGAACCCCGGACACGCGTGAATGAGCGCCTTGATCTCGATGCCTCCCGACCACTCCGCCTGGTTTCCGCGTACGACACATCCCTTCATGACCAACGGCAGTTGCGACTGCGGCCCCGTCGGGTGCTGGTAGATCAGGCCGGCGCCCGACCTGGCGGAGTTTCGCTCGATAGTGCATTCCGTGATGCGGGCGACGCCGCCGTGGATCAGCATTCCGCCACCCTCCGGATAGCTGCTCTGGCCGCCGCCTGCGACATTGCCGCTCACGGTGCACGCGTTCATCGTCAGGCGTGCACCGAACGCGCCGATTCCCGCGTAGCCGTAAAGCCCCCGATTGTCGCTCACAACGCAGTGCTCCAAACCCAGGCGGACGGTGTCGGTGAAGGTGGAGTTGTAGCGCTGGAAGGCGTCTCCGCTCCAGACCAGGAGGCCGCCCTGGCGCGAGCGTATGTCGCCGCCGAGCCGATTGGTGTCGCTGATCCGGACATAGCGCAACAGGCTCGAGTCGCTGCCATGTATCGACATTCCGCGCCACTGCCCGGCGATCCCCGCGAGGAAGCGGATACTATCGGCCTCGGCGCCGAAGGCGAGTAAGATGCCTCGCACCTCGAACGGCACGTTCGCGTCGAAAAAGACGTCCACGCCGCGTCCGATGGCGAGCAGGCCGTCACTTAGAACGCGCACTGTGTCCACTACGTGATAGGGCGCGCCGTCTCTCGGCCACATGCCGCTCACGTCGCCCGAGACCAGCGTGCCGGTGACGCCGTGGAGCGTGACTTCGGCCGTTGGGCGGAACGGGTCGGAGCTTGCGATGGTGGCGAGCCCGGTCGTCACGGCGGTCTGCCCCGGTTCGTAATTCAGCATCGCGTCGAGGCCGCCAAGCGGCGGTATGGTCACCGGGAACGCCTGCGTCGTCGAGAACTCGTCCGGCAAGGCGATGCTCGCGACCACGAGCGCTGCGGACCCCTCGTTGCGGATGAGCAGCGCGCCCGGGTCGCCGGCGGCGACGATGAGCTGCTCGGGCACCACGATGTGCGGGGCATCGGGCATGCTCCCACCGCCGCCCGTCCAACCCATATCGGCGCGAGTGCCGTCTGTGTCGAGCGGCGAGTAGGGGTCGCCGGCATCCGTGGCGGGAGAGCCCGCGGCAAGTGTGTAGTCCGGCGTCAGCAGCGGATTGACCGATAGGTTGCCGGGTCCCTGCCACTCCTCCTGCGAGATCGTGTGCCGAACTCGGAGGGTATCGAACTCCGAGCCGCTCTCGATTCCGTTCGGCGTGTTTCCCCACACGATGGAGTTAATGACCTCCACGGTGGCGCCGTCATAGAGGAACAGCCCGCCACCTTTCGAGCGGTCGGATGTGCCCTCATCCCGGTTGTTGGCGAACGTGCAGTTCGCGAATCGCGAGAAGCCGTGCGATCCGATGCGTACTCCACCACCCGCCCGATTCGCGCTCTTGACGTTGTCGGCGAACAGGCACCTCGTCGCGTAGAGAGTCGATTCGTAGGCCGATATGCCGCCACCGCCGCCGTCGGCGCGATTGTCGCGAACGATGCAATCGGTCATGCTAACGGTTGCCTTGTAGGAGTCCAGCCCGGCACCCCCGCCGCCGCTGTTACCGCGAATTGCGCACCCCTCAAGCGTCAGCCGGGCATGCTCTACGAAGATGCCGCCGCCCGTTGCCTTCTCGACAACGGAGTTACGCACATGGACCCGCGTGCCTGTACCGACGACGGCCAAACAGCCGCCGACCAGGTACTCGACCACCCCACCTGAAATCCGGGCCCACGCTATCGCGCTGGTGTCTCCGCCCGAAATGCGGATGCCGCGCCACCTCGCGCCTGTCTCGGCCATGAAGCGGATGCTGTCGGCCTCGGTACCGACGGCCATCAGACTCCCCGGAACCAACAACGGCACCGGTTGCCTGAACAGCACGTCCACGCCGGGCTCGATTGTCAGCACCTCCCCCGCGGGCACGTGAACGGTGTCGGTAACGACGTAGGGGCTTTGCGCGGCGGTCCACGTCGTCGTCGAGACGATGCCGGCGACCTCTGTCAGAGCGGCCGCGCCGGATGCGAGAACAACGATGGCGAATACGGTTGCACGAAGCGTGCGCGGGAACGTGTGGCGTCTCATCATGGTAGCAGCCCTCCTCTGGCGGCGTCATGGATAGTCACAAATATACTGTCTCCCCGCCCGTTGTGGCGATCGAGCGGCGACAATAGTGTGCGCGGCCGCCGTGAGACACCTCCCGCACGCCCCGAGCGCCCTCACCTGCGGTAGCCGAGCATTGCGCCCCCGTCCGGGCAGATCGTCTGCCCGGTGATGAACGACGCCTCGTCGGACGCGAGGAAGGCGCAGACTTCGCCCATCTCCTCGATCGTGGCCATGCGCCCCAACGGGTGCCAACTGTCCACCATTTCGAGGGCGGCCCGCGGATCGTATTCCGTGTCGGCCCACTCTTGCATCAGCGGGGTCATCACACCGGCCGGACACACGGCGTTTACGCGCACGCCGTCTGCTGCCAGGTCCAGGGCTAAGGCGCGCGTCAGGCCGAGTTGGCCGGCCTTGGTCGAGACGTAGCTCGGCGCCTGGCCCTGCCCCATTAGCGCGACCTCGCTCGACATGTTGATGATGCTGCCTTTCGTTTCGCGCAAGTGTGGCACGGCGAACTTGCATCCCATGAACGTGCTGGTCAGATTCAGCCGCAGCAGCCGCTCGAAGTCCTCGACGCTGGTCTCCTCGATGCTGATCGCCGGGGGGTGCCACCCGGCGTTGTTGACCATGCAATCCAACCGCCCGAACCGTTCGACCGCGGTGTCGATCAGCCCCCGCATGTCCGGCTCGCTGGTGACGTCAGAGCGGACGAACAGTGCCTGGCTGCCGGCGTCCAGAAGCTCCTTCTCCGCACTCCGCCCGTCCTCCTCGCCGCGGGCCGCAAGCACGACCGCAGAGCCGTGTTTGGCGAACACCCGAGCACAGCCCAAGCCGATTCCCTTGGATCCGCCTGTGACGACGGCAACCTTTCCCTGTAGCTTCACGATTCACCTCCGTATGCGTCGGTGTTGCAGCAGCGTTCTCGGAATCCGACATGGTGGCCCATGGGTTGTCCGCGTTTCCCAGACTTGCGTGGCGCGCAGAGACACAGTGTCGGCCTCTGCTATAGAATAGGCTGCGAGACATCGGTGCGCACAGGGTTGTCGGCCGAGCCCGTCCGTCCGGTCGCGCGGACATCGACTCCAGCCGTCCTGCGAACGCCTGCGTCGCACCTCATCAGCGCGAGGCCGAAATCCGGGCCGGCCTGACACCATCTCGTCGGGCATTCTGTCGCGCCGGAGCGTGCCCGCGCCGTGCTGTGCCAGGTTGACCTTTGAGCCGCGAGCATAGATGACGATATTCCGGTCCGCGTTCTTCGGGGCGATCCGGGAGCCGGCGAATCGCTTGTCTGCTACCGGGCGAGCGCGATCGTACTGTCACGAGTGCGGGTTCGGAGGCGAGATGCAGACTGCGCGAGGGAAGGCTGCGGGCATGCCCGTCGCGAACGAGCAGCTACCACCTGTCGTGGCGCAGAGCGCTCCGCCTACACATTGCGCGCGGGCCGACGCGGTACCGCAACTTCGCCGAGAGCAACGACATGCATGAACCGGTGGATGCGGGCGTGCCACGACTGGGAGAGTCACCCGACGTTGAGGCCGCCGGCTCTGAGAACCGCAACCCCATCACGGTCCGGTCGGTCGTGGGCGGCACGGCGCTGATGATGTTCCTGGCCGTCGCGACACCGTACGCAGAGTACCGGATGTTCAGCGTAGAGCTGTTCCAGGGGCAACTTCCGGTCGGTGCGCTTGCGGTGCTCATCGTGGGCTTGGTGCCCGCCAACTGGATTGTGACCAGGTTCAGGCCCGAATGGCGAATCAGCGTTCCCGAGATGGTCTTCATGTTCATCATGGGCTTCGCGGGGATCATGGTCTACCACATCGGCATGATGGGTCTGTTTCTTAGCATCATCTCCTCTCCATACTACCTTGCGTCGCCGGAGAACAGCTACGCCGAACTCCTCGGACCGCACCTTACCTCGTGGGCTGTCCCGACGAACGTCAACCGAGACATGACCCACTTCTACGTCGGGCTGCCGCCGGGCGAGACCATCCCGTGGGGGGTATGGCTCGGGCCGCTGTTCTGGTGGTGGTCGTTTTTCCTCGCGTTTCTTCTGGTCTGTTCGGCCATGACGGCGATCCTGCGGAAGCAGTGGTTCGACCACGAGAAAGTGACCTTCCCCCAGGCGGAGATCACGGCCTCACTCGTGGTCGGAAGCGAACACCGCAGCGGGCTGCCCCGAGTCATGCGACAGCGTCTATTCTGGATTGGCGCGGGTGTGCCGTTCCTCATCATCGCGTGGAACATCGGACACAACTTCGCCCCGCTATGGCCGAAGATACAGTTCACACAGGAGTTGACGGCTCTGGCGATACCTCACGTGCGCCAGTTCTATACCAAGCCGGACTTCTTCATCATAGGGTTCGCATATCTCGTCGACACGAAGATTGCATTCAGCGTATGGTTCCTCCATCTGCTTATCACTGCGCAGAATGGCGTTTACGGTCGCCTCGGCGTCATCTCGGACACGCGCAACGATCTGTGGACCACGTTCAACACTCTCACGGCTTGGCAAACCCTCGGCGGGATGGTCCCGTGGATACTCTGGACGCTCTGGATGGGACGGCGGCATCTCCGCGCGGTGTGGCAACGCGCCTGGTGCGCCGGCCAGGGAGCCGACGACTCGAACGAGCTGATCTCCTATCGTACGTCGGTGATTCTGTTCCTCGGCGGCCTGGCGTACATGTGTGCCTGGCTGATCGCTGCCGGTATGGCGTGGTACGTATCGCTCGTATTCCTCCTTGCGCTCATTGTGCTAGTCGTCGCCGTAACGCGAATCGTGGCCGAAGCGGGGATGCCGTTCGTCGGCGCCCCCGTGACGGCGCAAGGCATCACGCTTCGGACCATCGGCGATGCGAACGTCTCGTCACAGTCGATGGTGGGCATCGCCCTGTCTCTTGCGGCGTTTCGTATGATCGAGGGGTACCCGATGCCGATGGTGATGCACTCGGCACGCCTCGGGGACATCGTTCGGGCGAGGCGTCGTCCGTTATTCGTGGCGATACTTGTCGGCTCTCTGATCGCGATGGCGCTGATGAGCATCACGACGATCTACCTTGCCTACAACGGTGGCGCGTTCAACTTCGGAGGGCATCACGCCTTCAGCCAGATGACCTACGCGTACGATCACATCACGAGCCGGATTCAGGGCCCCTGGCCGCGCGATCCGTTGCTCCTCGCCCATTTCGCCGCGGGCGCGGGGTTCGTCACCGCGCTCCTGTTCCTCAGGTACCGGATGAATTGGGCACTCATCCACCCCGTCGGATTCTTCACGGCCGGTACGTTCTATCACGGCACGCAGTGGCTCAGCTTCTTCATCGCGTGGCTGCTCAAGGTTGTTATCATGCGTATTGGTGGCCTGGAAGCCTATCGGCGGTACAAACCCCTGTTCATCGGCCTCATCGCTGGACAGGTTGCCGGCGCAGTGCTCTCCCTCGCGGTCGACTACGTGTTCTTTTTCGCCCAAGGGCACGACATCGTGACTGGGTTCGCGTTCTAGCCAGAGAAGCCGTCCGCCCTTGGCGACGGGGTATAGCACCATCTTCTCCGGTCGACACGCGATCTTAGTACGGGCAGGGGGTCGGGTCTGCGCGTGTCACGCCCCCCCAAGGTGTCTACCGGGCTTGTACGTCAGACGGTACCGGGTTGGTTCCGGCGTTGCGTGCACTGGCCTGACATAACGTCTATTATCAGCAACGCCGTGCTGGTCCTGGGCGCACGCCCCGCGCGAGGCTATCGTCCGCTGGAGACAACCGGGGATATCAGGTGGCGACTTCTGCGCCGCACGTACGTGCGTCAGCCCCACCGCCCTGCCAGCGATATTCTCCGCAGCAGCGTCCACTATTTGCTCGTCAGGCGGTACAGACACTCATCGCGGACTGTGGCCGTTCCATCCCACTGCTGCGTGATTACTTCTGCTCTGCTATCATGGCAAGCATGGACGCAGATGCCCCGCCTGACACGAAGTGCATGTAGCCCGGGGTATCTATGGGTAACCACCCGCGATCCTCCATGCCGATCGGTGCCGAACGTCCGTCTTCGACCTCGGATCCCGAGAGGCGACGGGCCTGCTGCAGTCGTACATTCGTGACGATGGCGCTGGGCTTGCCATCGCCAGGATCGGTCGACAGTCCGGCGGTAGGGAGTGAGACCAATGCGCTACCTGGTTCTGGTATGCCACACTGAAACGTGGTTCGAAGCGCCATGGCAGGCGTTCGACGAGGTCGTCAGCCGCCTGCGCGACGCCTTGGCCGCGGCGACCCATGGCCACAGCCGGCCGCTCGTGACATTCTGCTTGGCGGCGGAGACTATCGAGGATCAGGTCGAGTCCATGGCTGCGCTCGGGGACGAAGGTCACGAGATCGGCGTTCATACCCACCTCCCAGGCTCGCAGGCGCGGGGCCACAGCTACTCGGGCGACTTCGCGTACCGGCACGGCAAGAAGGGCTTCAACCAGGACCTGGCCGCCGAGGAACTGACCGCACGCATCGCCGCCGCCGGACTCGGAACGCCGGCGACACACGTGAGCGGCATGTTCACCTTCTTCGACACCACTGCCGGCGTCCTCGGGAAAGCGGGCCTGACGGTGGACTGCAGCCTCCTGCCCGG
>CAZSJP010000152.1:0-8400 GCA_964606675.1 uncultured bacterium | reverse complement strand
CCGGTGCACCGGTATGCGTAAATGTTCGCGCGAATCTGTAGTAGTGGAGATGCCCTTCGCCGCCGACGATCAGATCCGACAAGCCGTTCCGCGCGTTGGGATAGGCGACTGGCGACGCCGAGATGGTTGGATGCCGGTGCGCGGTGCCGCCTGCGTCCGCAACCAGGCGCCGATGCTCCAAGTCGAGGCCGTTCGCACCGGTGTTCCGATAGTGCTGCAACTGCCCCATGCGCGTCCCGATGACCACATCATGCTCGTGGCCGGTACCGAGGTCGACCGCGGTCGCGCCGGACACTGCGTACAGACACTCCCGATCGGTTCGCGATACCTGTCGCGACTCCGCCCGTCCATTCAGATCGCCCGGAACAGAGATGGCGTGAAGCGCACAATACGACTCGCCGGTGAGCGCGATACCCGCTCCGTCCCATGTTCGGAACTCGTCATCGCGTCCGCCGCACTCGTTGCGGCCGGGGCGCGTTACGTGCCCGACGCCTCCAATCACATCGATGCCGCCGTCAGCGTTCGCTATCGCGGCGCAGGGCGAGGGCATCGAGCCGTCGACCACGACCCGCGCACTCTCTCGCTCGACGAAGGCCATCTGCTCCAGGTCGAACTCCGCGAACGCTAGCTCGCCGTCGATTGGCCACACGCCCATGGACAAGCCGCCGCGCGCCTCGAAGACGCTCGACGGTACCGCGTCGCCGAACGGGGTCGAGACCTTGGTGCAGTCGCCGAAGACAGGAGTGCCGTCCGCATCGTCGTCAAGCCATCGGCATAGGTAGACGAATGGCCCGCGCGGGTGCCTGCCGGTCGTCACGAACAAATCCGGTCGTTCGGACCCGCATACGCGCACGGCCCCGATGGGCGCATTCGTCAGCCCCAGCGAGAGCGGCCCTCGGCGGTCGGCACGGCCAACCGGGATCGGCTCTCCACTCACCGGCGGCTCGACGCTGAACGGCGGCAGGGCGTTCGCTGATGCGCTCGGTCGATTCGTATCGGTCAAAGAACCCCCAACACGCGGACCGAATCGGCGCCGCGTGGTCTCGGTCGGTCAGTCGAGCGCGGCCAGCGGCAGGCGCAGGATCGCTATGTCTTCTTTCGCGACGGAGTGTATGACGAACATCGTGTCGCCGGCGACGTGGTAGCTCGGGTAGCCGTATCTGCCGAACTTCTGAATGCCGACGCCGCGCGGCCGACTGTCGGCTTCGTCGCCAAGCACGTAATGCCTGTCGAACCGGACGCCGTCGTCGCTCGCTGCCAGCACGAGCGGTGTCCGCAGCGAACCCGGGGCCGGGCAGCTGGTGCCGAAGAATCGGCCGTCGGGCAGCCTGCCGAAATGGAAGCGCGAATGGCAGTCGGTGAACGAGGTGATGCTCGGCTCCGAATATGTCACGCCGTTGTCGCTGCTCTCGGTGACGGCCAGATGGTCGCCCTCCGTGCGTAGCATCATGTGCACGACGCCGTCGTCGGTCTGGAAGCACGACCCCTCGCAGCAAGGAGAGTCGTCGCCTCGGACCTGCTTGCCGATCCAGAAGCCCTCGGGGTCGTCGAAGTAGTCGGCCGGCAGACGTGGGATGCCCGCAACGGTCCAGCCGTCTATGCCCGCAAGGTCGTCCGTCCACGGAAACCACATGTTGCGCGGGATCTCCTGGCGACCATCGGCAAGCCGGTGCGGCGCCAGGTTCGGCACGAACCGGTCTATCCCACCCGCCGGCTCCCACGTGTCGCCACCGTCGTCGCTAGCGAGGATGCCGGTGTAGGTCTCGCGATGCCACCGCACCGACGGGTCCGCCTTGCCGTTTATGCCCGTCGTCTGCTCGTAGAGCAGTTCGTGGCCGAGTTCGGTGTAGTCGTAGAAGCCGTAGTACGCCACCAGCCGACCGTCGTGGACGTGTATCCCTTCTGACGTTACGACGGCCTCGCCGAACTCGCCGGGCAGCCTGTCGACGAGCGGCCGAGCTTCCGACCACGTCTCTCCGTAGTTGTCCGACGTGGCGATCATCATGTGCTGCCCGGGCGCGTCTTCGTGCACGTCGGCGCTCGACCACGTGGCGAACAAGGTCTCGTCGAGCGACGTCACCTGATGGTGGTGGTTGTACGCCGCTCCCTCGCGCCCTGCGAAGACCATGAACTCGTCCGGACGCAGGACCTTCGTCTGGGCCGATCCCCAGCAGTTCGTGATCGGCGATGCGTTCGCCATCAGACTCTCCTTCGGGCGCAGTGCCGTGTACGCGACGGACGCGCGGCGCGTCGTCGCGACCTTGCCCCGCCAGACCGTGGCTGCTATCGTCCCGATGTGGGGCGGGTGACGAGGGCGCCCGTCGCCATCACCAATCCCGCGCCAAGAGGGGAGGATATGCGCATGCGCCTGTTCCGACAAACACCGACGTGGCAAATCTACCTGACGTGGGGGGTCGCTGCCGTGGCAACTCTCATTCCCGAACCGGTCTCCGCATCCCAACTGCTGGACATCACCGATGCGACGGTCGTCGTTGGCGACGAACAGATCGTCGATGGCGAACGGAGCGACGCCGAGAGGGCCGCCGCGACCGTCCTTGTCGAAGAGGTGGCCCGACGCACCGGCATCGCCTTGGCCGTGGCTTCCGAGCGATCGCCCACGCCACAGAAGATCATCCGGTTGGCGCTCGTCCGCAATGGTGCGGAAGGGGGGCCTCTGGTGCCTGAGGGCTTCCGACTGGACGTTGCGGCGGAGGATGGCGCCGTGGTCGTGAACGTCGTCGGTGCCGACCGGCGCGGCCTGTTCTACGGCGTAGGCGGTCTGCTCACGCGGATGCACTGGTCGCGCGGATCGGTCAGGGTCGCGGCGGAACTCAGCATGACGACGTCTCCTGCACACTCGCTGCGCGGCATTCAGCTCCGCTACGAGCCGCTGAACAACACGTACGACGCGTGGGGCGAGGTGCAGTACGACCAGTACATCCGCGAGCTGGTGCTCTCGGCGTCGATCAACGCCGTGGAGAACATGCCGCTGTTCGACTTCAACAAGCGCGGACCGGGGCCGGATCCAGAACGGTGGCACATGAAGGTCGCGCCGGCCGAGATGAACGTCGCGATGAGCCGGATGTGCGAGCGGTACGGGATCGACTACTGGATATACTCGGCGGTGAAGTTCGACCTGGCCGACTCGACGCGTCGCACGGCGGCGCTCGACGAGAACGAAGCGGCGTTCCGCGCGTGCCCGGTCGTGAGCAACGTGTTCGTCCCCGGCGGCGATCCGGGCCACAATCACCCGCGCCTTCTGATGCCATACCTCGAAGAGCTGTCGGAGCGACTTGTCAAGCACCACCCCGGCGCGGGCATCTGGGTGTCGTTCCAGAAGTTCGATCGGGAGAAGGCCGACTACGCTTTCGGCTACCTGCGCGAGCACGAACCGGCGTGGCTGCGCGGTGGCGTGATCGCGCCGTGGGGGCCGACGATAGAGGAGTTCAGAGAACGCCTGCCCAAGCGCTACCTCCTGCGCTACTTTCCCGACATGACCCACAACGTTCGCAGCCAACACCCCGTTCGGTGGTGGGACCCGGCGCTGCACCTGACGCTTGGGCGAGAGGCGCCCAACCCGCGTCCCGTGGAGTTCGCGGCGATTCACAACCGCTTCGCGCCGCACACAGTAGGCTTCATCGCCTACTCCGAGGGCATCCACGACAACGTCAACGCCCTCGTCTGGGGCAAGCGAGGGTGGGATCCGGAGGCCGACGTGCGCGACGTCCTCACCGACTACTCTCGCCTGTTCTTCGGGTTCGGCGCCGCCGAACGCGCCGCCGACGGCATACTGGCGCTCGAACAGAACTGGCATGGCCCGCTCGCGCGGAACGGCGGCGTCGAGGCAACGTTGGCGCTGTGGCGGCAGCTCGACGATGACAATCCCCATCTACGCGATGGCTGGCGCTGGAGGCTCTGCCTGCTTCGCGCGTACTACGACGCCCTCGTGCGGCGGCGACTGATCCGCGAGGAGAAGCTTGAGGCGCAGGCGATGGCGCTGCTCGCCGAGGCAACGGCGCGCGGCGCCGACGCAGTGATGGAAGACGCACTGGCCGTGTTGCGGCAGGCAGACGAGGAGCGCGCCGAACCGGAGCTTCGTGCGGAGGTCGAGGCGTTGTGCGCCGAACTGTGGGAGACGATGGGCATGCAGACAAGCGTCGAGCGGCATCACGCGCTAGGCTCCGAGCGTGGAGCGATTCTAGACTTCCTCGATCTGCCGCTCAACAACCGCTGGTGGCTAGAGGACGAGTTCCGGAAGGTCGCGGCGATGCCTAGCGAGGACGAGAAACTGGCGCGGCTCGACGTGCTCCGCGCGTGGGAGAATCCCGGTTCGGGCAGCTTCTACGACGACGTCGGCAACGTCGCGAAATCCCCCCACGTGCTGCGAGGCGAGTCGGACGTCACCGATCCGGCGTTGGAGAGAACGCCTAACCCGTTCTTCATGTGGTGGGACGACGGCCGAAGCCGTGTGCGGCGCTCGTGGTTGAGCGACATCCACTGGCCGCTGGGGATCGCCTACGACAACCTCAATACCGACGCCGACTACGTGCTTCGCATGACCGGGCGGGGCGAGCTTTCTCCGCGCGCCAACAACGTGCCGCTCACCGCCACGACGAACTCCACGGCCATGGGCGAGTTCCGCCTCTATCCGGTGCCGCGGGAGCTTCTGCGGAGCGGCAAGCTCGTCGTCACGTTCGACGACCCAGACGAGGGGAACATCCACTGGCGCGAATGGTCGCGCGTGAACGAAGTATGGCTGCTGCGGCAGTAGGAGCGCCGCGGCGGTCGCCCCGTCAGACGGCAGATGCCTGCGTCGCTGGCGGGCGTAGCGGGGCGATCTCGATATCGCGCCAGACGACGGTGCGGTCGTCGCTGAACAGATGGATGTCGGACCCTCGCCAGTCAGGGTACCGCGCGACAAGGCAGCGCCGGCCGTCGACGCATACGTCGATGATGTCGCCGCACAATACCACCTCCAGGGCAAAGGCTGAGTCGAGGCCGGGGACGCCATGAAGAGACGCATCCGGCCGTGGCCCTCCGGCGGCCATCGCGGTGCCGGGCGGGTCTATGCTGACGACACGGCGCTCCGGTGCGAACCGAATCTCGTACCCCGACTCGGGGCCATCGGTCGCTCTCGCGACCAATCCGAACTCGCCCGCGTCACAGAGGCCGTCGTCACGAACCGGCTCCGGCTCGACGACACACCTGATCCGCGCGTGCGGCGCGCCGCCCGAGACCTTGCACGAGCACGTGCCGTTCGGGGCCGCGAGCCGCGTTTCCGCGATGCCGCGTGCGTCGCCGGCAGGCGGAGACATCTCAGCCGGGAACATCGCCGTGAGCGATCCGCCCGGCTGCTGACGTATCTCTCGGAACACGGCGTTGCCGGCGTACCCGGTTGGGCCGTGGTCGGAATCCCGCCATCGAAGAAACCCCACGGCGATGCGACGGTCGTCTCCGTACTGGGCGCTCTTCGCCGCCGACCATTGCGCACCGTCGAAGGCGTCGACCGGCGGCCGGCGCCACGGTCCGAACGGCCCGCGCGACACGCGATACGTCATGGTGCCGTGTTCCAGATACGTGAGATAGTAGAACTCGTTCCAGGCGAACCAGTCCGGGCACTCGGCAGCCGACGTGCCGCCGGGCACGTACACCGGGGCTTGCGCATCCCAGGAGCGTAGGTCGGTGGAAGTGTAATGGGCTACACATTGCCGCTTGGTCGCCGGTCTGTCGTCGGCCAATTCGGCCGTCACGAGCATGTGGAATGCTCCGTCGAACTCGAACACGCACGGGTCGCGGAATCCGCCCGGCCGATACGGGTCGCTCGGATGGAGGATGGGATTGTCTGGCGACTTGGCGAAGCTCACGCAGTCGTCGCTTGTGGAGAGGCAGACGGCTTCGGTCACACGTTCGTCAGACCCCACCAGTCTGGTCGCGTAGAACGCATAGAACGTGCCGTCGTGCTCGAACACCGACCCGGTGCAGATCGACGTCCAGTCGACCTCGCTGGGCTTGCCAAGGGGGATCGCCAGCGGATGGTGCGTCCACTCGACTAGATCGCGCGTCGATGCGTGCGCCCACTGATGCCCGCCGAGCCCGCCGTTGGCCGCGTGGTGGTCCTGGTCGAGCAGGTAGAACAGATGGAACGTGCCGTCGTGCCAGTAGGGCATCGGGTCGCCGACGAACTCGTTCGCCGTGTCGGGCTGGAAGTACTGCATGCGCGCGTTCCCGCGGTCGGTGAGGTGGCGGCGTTTGGTCCCGTAAGATACGCATGGCGTTGTGTTCGCCCCACGATGCGTGGTGGCTCGGGCATCGCTTGGCAGATATTCAGATGGGTTGTATGCTGGTGTACGGGCGGGCGCGGACACCGACGCACCGTCACCCGCGACTGAAGTCGCGGGCTGGGGATGCGGATGTGCCGGATGTTGCGTGGACCTTTCTTGGACGGTACGTTTCTGGGCACGCCGCCAAGCTCCACATCGGACATCGGAGATCAATGGGCCATGGCTGAGATGCAAGGCAACGCCGGACGCGACGAGTGGCTGCGCACACTGTACGTCGAAGCCTGGAAACAGTATGCCCATGAGGACAACTTGGGGGTGTCGCAATCAAGGCTTTACATTGGTGTTCAACAAACCGCGCTGGTTGCAGTCTTGGCGCTGGCTGGGAGCATAGCGATCAGCGCTAAGCCGCTGCCCGCCGATGGACATCCTCTGCAATGGGGGCTGGCGTTCTTCGGCATACTGGCGATCGCAGTTGGATTGGTTTCTTTGATGTTCTCCAAGCACTGGCGAAACGTTACGGACGCAGGCAGGCGCTACCTCAGCATGCGCTGGCTGACGATCATGGCCATCGAGGAGCTGGCAGGCCTTGAGGACATCGGGCTTGCACATATCGAGGACAGGTACAGACGCTTCAGCATCCCAGAGGGAGGTCAGGACTCGGGAAGCGGTTCTCTCCGTTCGCCGAAAGCGCCGAGTTGGTCGGGGTTCGGGACAAATCCATACTGCCACTGCCCGATGACGGAGGCTGGACAGGCCTCCATCGGGTGATAAACGTGATGCGGTTGCTTCAGTCCGTCGTCATCGGCGTCGGCGTATGCGCGGTCGTCGCAGCGTTCGCTTTGTAGCCAGACAGACCCCAACGCCAGCCAGGAGACGACGGGTGGTACGACGCCCATCGAGACGAACGCCGACCGCGCGGCGAACCTGCAATATCTGCGGGCAATACCGTCCTGCAACGGAGGATCACGTTCCCCCGAAAGACGGCAAGACACGTGCCACAGCCATGCAGATACGTAATATGCTGTCTGCCATTGACGGCGATCTCACACGATTCTCCAAGTCGCCAAACGGAGTGAAGTTCAGCACGATCTGCAGAGACTGCAACAGGGATCTGTTGGGCGCTAAGTACGACCGGCACCTCAACAGGTTCGCGCGGTGGATCACGAATCGCCTCCGAGGCCGGGTTTGGCACCCTCGCATCCTGCACTGCAGGACCAGACCAGTGGCGTTGCTCAAATCGCTCCTCGGCCACATTCTCGCTGCCAAGCCAGAGTACCATGAGTCCCCAATTGACGACGCGATGCGACGCTTCGTGCTGCGCGACGAACCCCTTGCTAGGGATCTGACAGTGTTCTACTGGGTCTACCCTTTTCCCGAGACTCGCGTCTCAACCGACTTCGGCATGCATGCCGTCAGAGGTGCGTTCGACGGCCCATGGGGCGTGTTCAGCGTGCTCAAGTTCTTCCCTGTTGCCTTCCTCGCCGCGTGGGAGTGCACCGAGTATCACGGGTTGCCGAGTTTCGCGCAGTACAGGGGCCTCGCGCCAGAGGATGAGGCGGAGGTACCCGTCAGGTTCGATCTCGTGCCCCGCGACCCGGGATGGCCTGAGGGAGTCGGCGATTCGAACGTCGTCCTGTACACCTCAGGCGCCGAGACATCAGTGATCGCCACCCCAGCGAAGCGACGACGCGGCTAGCCGATCCCCCCACCCCCAACCCCGCCTTGCCCCAATCCGGCGGTCGCAGCATATTCCGTGACCGTTAGGAACCCCATCACCAGCCATCAGGAACGACCCATGAAACTAGCTGCGATACAGCTCGACACGACACCGATGCTCGTCGATGCGAACGTGCACAAGGCGATGCTGTGGACGCGCGAAGCGTTCGAGAACGGTGCGGACTTCGTCTTTCTGCACGAGGGCCTCACGTCGGACTACGCCCCCGACCCGATGAAGTACGGCAGGCCGATCGAATCGGTGGAGGTGTACGGCTTCCAGAATCTTGCATCACGCTACGGTGGCTACGTCGCTCTCGGCCTCAACGAGGTATTCCAGGGCAACCCCTACATCTCGTGCGCATACATCGACGGCGACGGCGTGATCGACGTGTACCGGAAGAGC
>CAZSJP010000151.1:2256-8490 GCA_964606675.1 uncultured bacterium | reverse complement strand
CCGCCTGCGGCCCAGCATGGTCGTAACGTAGCCGTCTGCACGGGCGCGCTCGATGACGTTCTCGCTCCACGCCTTCACTCCCGGGTACATCTTGAAATAGTTCTCGATGAACGACCGCGCATCGCCCATCGAGATCCCGAGTTGGTTCGAGAGGCCGAACGCCGTTTGGCCGTATATGACGCCGAAGTTGATGGTTTTGGCTTGGCGGCGCAGGTCTTCGGTGACGAACTCCGGCGGCAGGTCGAACACGAGTGAGGCGGTCAGGGTATGGATGTCCTCGTCGCGCTGGAACGCGTCGAGCAGGCGTTCGTCGGCCGACAGATGCGCCATGACGCGCAACTCTATCTGCGAGTAATCCGCCGAGATGAGCCGCCAGCCGGCCTCGGGCACGAATGCCGCGCGTATCCGTCCGCCCAACTCGGTGCGGATGGGTATGTTCTGCAGGTTCGGGTCGGCTGACGAGAGGCGCCCCGTTGCGGTGCCCGATTGGTTAAGCGACGTGTGTACGCGCCCGGTGCTCTCGCTGACGAACCGCGGCAGGGCGTCGATGTAGGTAGAGACGAGTTTGGCGAGATGGCGATACTCCAGGACAAGCCGCGGCAGAGGGTGTAGCGGCGCGAGCGACTCCAGCACGTCCACATTGGTCGATTGCCCGGTCTTGGTCTTTCGCTGGGTCGGCAGCCCGATTATGTCGAAGAGAACATGCCCCAATTGTTGTGTCGAGTTGATGTTGAACTCGCCGCTCGCCATCTGGTAGATCTCGCTCTGCAGCGACTCCATGCGCTCCTTGATAGTGACAGAAAGCGTTTCGAGCACGCTCGTGTCGATCCGAATCCCGGTGCGCTCCATCTCGAGGAGCACTCGCATCAGCGGCATCTCGGTCTGCTGGAACAGGTCCGTGAGGCCTGCATCGGCCAGCCGTGGCTCGAATAGCTCCGCCAGCCGCCACGTCACGAGCGCGTCCTCGCCTGAGTACTCAGTGGCCTTCGGCACGGGCACCAGGGCGAACGACACCTGCCCCTTGCCCTTGCCGATGAGGTCGGTGATCGGGATCATCGAGTGCCCTAGATGCTGTTCTGCGAGGGCATCGAGGCTGTGCCTGGCGGCCGGGTCCAGCAGGTACGAGGCGAGCATGGTATCGAACGTGGGCTCTTCGACCGGCAGCCCGACGCGCTCGAGTATCGCCAGGTCGAACTTGAAGTTCTGGGCGATCTTCAGAACCCCGGTGTC
The DNA here is from genome assembly GCA_964606675.1 of uncultured bacterium. Lineage (GTDB taxonomy): Bacteria > Latescibacterota > MWCZ01 > MWCZ01 > MWCZ01 > CAZSJP01. The sequence continues at coordinate 7,260 of CAZSJP010000151.1, read as the reverse complement.
GGCCAGCACAGGCGCCAAGTGCTCCCTGACGTCGTCCATGGAGACGTTCTCGGGCGCCGGTTGCTCATCGGCTCCGCCAGCGGCTTCGGCATGGCCGACCGGTATGTAGTAGCCCGTGTCGTCGTCGAATGCCAGCGAGAGCCCGACAAGGTCCGCCGAGAAGGGATCGAGAGAGGACGTCTCGGTGTCGATCGCCGCTCTCTTTGCTTCGCGCGCGCGCCGGCAGACGTCCGGGAGCGTTTCCGCCGTGACGCAGACGTAGGTGGCGGCGGTTCTCTGCGGTTCCGAGTCCAGTTCCTTGAGGAAGCTGAGGAACTCAAGCTCGCGGAACAGAGGGCGCAGGAGGTCCAAGTTGGGGCCAGTCCAGGCGAAACGCTCGAAATCCAGCTCGACGGGTGCATCGACGACGATGGTCGCGAGCTGTTTCGAGAGCCGGGCCCGATCCGCATACTCGATCAGATTGGCGCGGAGAGCCGGTCGCTTGACCTCGGGCGCCGCGGCGAGCACCGACTCCAGCGATCCATGTTCGTCGATCAGTTGCGCGGCCGTCTTCGCGCCCACCTTCGGCACTCCTGGGATGTTGTCCGACGCGTCGCCCATCAGCCCGAGCAAGTCGCAGATCAGTTCCGGCCCGACTCCCCATTTGCCAACGACCTCGTCCGGGCCGATTCGCTCCCACGTGTCCCGCGTCTTGCCTGGGGTCAGCATGCCGACACGGTCGTTCAGGAGTTGCATCAGGTCCTTGTCGCCCGTCACGAGCACGACGTCCAGCCCTGCCTCGGCGCCCTTGGCCGCTAGCGTGCCGATCAGGTCGTCCGCTTCGTAGCCGGGGACGGCGATCTTGGGCATGTCCATCGCCTCGACGACCTGGTCTACCCGCGGCAACTGGGCCACCATCTCCTCGGGCATCTTCTCCCGCGTAGCTTTGTACTCGGCGTATTGCTCGTGGCGGAAAGTTGGCTCAGGAGAGTCGAACACGGCAACCAGGTAGTCGGGATTCTCGTCTCGCAGGACCTTCAGCACCGATGCCGTGAAGCCGAACGGTGCGCTGGTGTTCTCGCCGGATGCAGTGAGGAGCGGGTTCCTGACGAACGCGAAGTAGGCGCGGTAGACGAGCGCCGTTGCGTCAAGCAGATACAGTCGTTTGCGGTCGGACATGATTCGCCCTGGGCAGAGGTGAACGGAGGGAACGGACCGTCTTCGAAGGGTACGCCGCAGCGGGGCGCGCGGCAACTGAACGTGTCAAGCGTAGGGAGCCGTCTCGCCGAGTTGGTGACGGCCCCGACGGTCGATCCGCGCGGATCGGCTCAGCGGTCGCAATACTGTGGCTGACCGGGGTTGTCCCACTCGAACTTCCAGAGGCCGTTGTTGTCGTGCTCGGTGACGTACACCGTGCGGTTGTCGGGTCCGCCGAAGTGGACGTTGGATGGTTTCTCGAACGGCAGCATCACGCGCTGAATGAGCTTGCCTGCGGGGCTGAATACGTCGATTGACGACGCGCCCCAGTTGGCCGCGAGCAGATTCCCCTCTGCGTCGAAATCCATGCCGTCGGGGCCGAGTCCATCCTCGGCGACGCGGGACCATAGGCGCTTGTTGGTAACCTTGCCGGGCGCATCGATATCGAACCCCCACAGCGACTTGGTCATCGTCTCGGCGACGATCAGCAGCTTGTCGTCTCCGCTGACGGCGATGCCGTTGCAGAACTGGTAGCCGTCGTCAAGCTTCACCGCCGTGCCGTCTGAGAGTCGACAGTACACCTCGCCCACCGGCTTGTCCTCGCCGGAGCCCATAGGCGCCGTGACGTACAGGTTGCCCATCGAGTCGAACGCGCAGTCGTTGCACCCGCGCATCGGCTCGCCCTCGAACTCGACGACTTCGTCGTGAACCTCACCGTCCGGCGTCACCGAGAGCACGCCCAGCGTCATGTCGGCGCACCATAGTACGTCGTCCTTGTCGCACTGTAGCCCGGCCGGTATTCCGCCGGTGTTTGCGAACTCGGTGACCTCGCCATCGTCCGACACGCGGACGATCAGGCTGTCGTTCGGGGCAACCATGAAGAACTCGCCCTTCGTGTTGAAACACGGCCCTTCCGAGCCTGGGATGCCCGTGGCGATCTCTGTGCATTCGTACATCGCTACCGTCCTGTCTGTCGGGATTGCTCGACGCGTCCACCCATAAGCTATCGCCGTTGGCGTGTCGGGCGCAACGCGTCTACGGGTGCACTCGACCATGGCCCTACGCAAGTCATGTGAACGACGCAAGATAGAGGCAAGCACCGTAGGGTGCCCAGGCGCGCGGAGGCGCACCATGTTGGCGCAGCACCGCACTTTTTGTGCGCATCGAGCGATCTGTACGGCCCATGCTGCCTCCATGCGCGTTTGGCAATGCCGGGCACATGCAAAGTTGCGTGCATCCATGCGCAATGCGTGCATTGCCGTTAGCATGGGGCAGGGCGCACCCATCCGCACTCTGGGTGACTGGCTACTCAGTATCGAGTGCGGTGCATCTGCTTCGGTCTGGCACGATGAGTGCTATGGAAGCACAGTGCACACACGTCCACGGGCACCTCAGTCGGTCAGCCGAACCCCAGGAGAGGACAGGGCAATGGCAGAAACTTTGAAAGCGGACCTGCAGGCACAGGTCGACTCACTCACCGAGCAACTCGCGGAGATGAGCGAGATACAGGAACAGGCCTCCGAGCAGGCTCGCGCACTGATGGAGATCTCCACGCCGGTTATCTCGGTGTGGGAGGATATCGTGCTCATGCCGCTCATAGGCGTCATCGACACGAACCGTGCTCAGCAGGTCATCGAGAAGCTGCTTGAGACCGTCGTCGAGTCCGAAGCGCAGGTTGCCATTCTGGACGTCACCGGCGTTCCGGTGATAGACACGTCTGTGGCGCGCAACCTCCTGAAGACCGTCGAAGCCGCCAAAATGCTTGGCGCGGAGGTGATCGTTACCGGATTCAGCGCCGAGGCAGCTCAGACTCTGGCGCAGCTCGGTGTGGACTTCGCCAGTCTGCGAACGCGCGGCTCGCTGCGTGCCGGGTTCGGCGAAGCCATCGGAATCATCGGCCAGCAGATCATCGCGAAGTAGTCTCGGCCGACCGTTTCGCCCGCCCGGCCTCTCGGCCGGACGACGACGAACAGGTACGACCCGCTGCGTTGTCGAACGCCGCGGCCCAGCGATGCTCTTCGGGACCCCTTCCCTTCTCGCCCGAAGAGCATCGCCTTTCCTTGTGACGCAGTCGTGGTTGGTGCCTCACCCGGCCAGCAGCTTCTTCCCCAGCGCCGTGAGCGCCACCACGATCTCCACCGACCACTCTTCGCCCTGCTCGACGCTGCTGTCCACCGCGTCGGAGCCGCAGCCGACGAACTCGTTGGCGTCGCGCAAGTCGTCCAGGTCGACCGCATCGGCGTCCGTTGCCATCATGAGCGACGTCTCCCACTTGCCCCCGTGGTCGCCGTGCCCGGGCTTGCCCGCCTCGCCGAGCAGCTCTCCCTCGTGCCCCGCCCACGTCTCCATTCCGAGGTGACGCCGCACGAGGTGTCCGATGAATCGTCCGTAGTGCGAGAGCGGGTAGTGGCCGTTGAAGAACACTATCGCCTCGAAGCCCAACGATTTCGCCTGGCAAGCGATTTTCCAGAGCAGCTCAAGGTAGTCCGTCGCCTGCCCGATGATGGTGGCCGACCCGGTGTGGCCCGGCGCGAAGTTCTCGCGCCGCAATTCCATGCGGTCGAGGATCTGCCCGCCCACGTTGGCGTTTATCTCCATCAGGTGCGACTCGCGATGCTCTCCGTACCATACCACCGGGAACACCATGCCGCCGGCTTCCTCGGCCGCGCGAACGCACAGTCGGTGCGCCTTCAGCCCGTCGAGGCCGACCGGATTCTGCGGCCCATGCCATTCGAGCGTGCCAAGAGGAACGTACACGAGCGGACACTCTTTGCGACGTGCGACTATCAGAGCCGGACGCATGTATTCGTATCGGGTCTCAACTGCCATAGTCATAACCTCTTGTAGCATGGTGGCGGCGGCGCACCAACGGACTCTCCGAGACGCGACCGAAGCCAGGTACCCATCGCAGAACGATAGTCAAGACCGCTCGACGGGGACAGGAGGAGAACGGCGGACATGAAGATGAAAGGTCGAGCGGCGCCCTGAGAGAACTCTCGGGGATCGGCCCCAGCCGCCCTTGTGCAGCACGAGGGGTACGGCGATACCTGCCACCGACGGCGCTCGTAGAAACGGCAATGGGGCCAGAGCGTTCGTCGCTCTAGCCCCATGCCGCCATCGATATCCCAAGCCGAAGCGCCACGTCACTTCACGAGCAGCATCCTTCGCACCAGCGTCCCTTCCGCGGTCACCAGACGGTACAGGTAGACGCCGCTCGCCACGTGCCGGCCACTGTCGTCTCGTCCACGCCAGGCGACGTCGTGGAAGCCGGCGTCCATCTGCCGGTTCACCAGCGTACGGACGTGCTGGCCCGAGGCGTTCCAGACGGTAATCCGGACCGGTGCGGGGCGCGTGAGGCTGAACGCGATGATCGTCGTCGGGTTGAAGGGATTCGGCACGTTCTGTCGCAGCGACAGCGTGAGTGGTCGGATCAGGCTAGGATCGATCTCGATACCCTCGTTGAATTCGCCGGCTACCACCGTGGGCGCAGCGCCGTCCATGTCGATCCGGATCAGCTCGAGCTCGCTCGATTGTGTCCGAGCGAATGCCACCTGGAGCATGCGACCTGTCTGCCTGTACGCGTTCATGTCTTCGGTCCGAACTGCAACGACTCCGTCGCTCGGCAACTGCAAGAGCATCTCGCCAGCCATGATGCCTGCCGCGTCGTCGGCGACGAGCGCCCATCCCGATTCGGTCGGTGCCCATGCAAGCATCGGCGCCTTCGTGGCCGCGGGCTTGTCGGGGACGATCTGCTCAACCGGGAAGACGAAGCCAGGGTCGACCACCCTCTGCAGCACGTGGGACGCGTCGTATGCCGACACCGACCCG
>CAZSJP010000151.1:0-2238 GCA_964606675.1 uncultured bacterium | reverse complement strand
AGCGTTGACAACGACACGGGATAGTCGACGGAGGCCTGCAGAATCAGCGAGCCGTCGTACGCGGTCAGCTGCCCGTCGTCGCTGGCGTCGCCCCATCGCGGGTGGATGTGAAGCTCGCCCACTGCGAGCAGCGTCGCCAACTCATTCACTGCTGTCTCGGGGAACGGCACCCACACGAACGTCGTCGTGTCGAACATCGCCGGGACGTTGAGATCGAACGCCAGCATCGCCAGCGTCGAATCAACAATCGAGACGGCTGCGCTGCTTGCCAGCGCGACCTTCACCGTATCGCCGATGAGGTTTGCGCTGACGGACACGGCGGGATTCCCATCGAATGCCGTGTTCCTTATGAAGCCCGACGCCGTGTCGACGATACTCGTGTCGATGGTGAACACAAGCTCTGCCGAGAGAGCGCCCTGGATGCTTCCACGGATCTCGACAAGAGTCTCGCCGCCACGCGCAACCTTCTGAGTGGGGATCACCAACTCCAGCTCCGACGTGAAGTCGACCGGTAGCGCGCCCATGTCGGCGACCGTACCGTCGGCATCGCGCGGGCCTGTCGGATCGCCGGCGTTGATGCAGGGCGAACCGTGCATGAGATGGTACATGCTGTCGACCGGCGTCGTCTTCAGCATCGGGTCCTGACTGATGTTGCCCGTGCCCTGCAGCACTGCCGGAATCGACAGCCCGATGTCGCTGTACGTCACAGCCAGTGTGTGGCTGCTGGTGGGGGCATCGGCGAAGTTGTCGGGTGTGTTGTTCCAGATGATGCTGTTGTCGATATCGACGGTGGAGCCCGCAATGTCGAGCCACGCGCCCCCGCCAACCCCGGAGAAACCCGCCGCCGGCTTTGTCGGCACCCATGCCAGCGCCTCATTGCCAGTGATGGTGCAGTTGGTCATGGTCACCGGGCCGCCGAATGCGGCGAGGCCGCCACCGTACGCGTCGGACACCGTTACGGAGCAGTCGTTGGCGGCGATGAGGCAGTAGTCGAGGTCCAAGGGCACGTTGGTCCATATGCCTCCGCCCTCGTAGTAGCCGGAGTTGCCGGTGATTCGGCAGTCGGCCAGAGTTGCGGCGGAATCCACACCGCCATCGTTCAGATAGAGTCCGCCGCCGCGATTCGTCGCTGTGTTGGACAACACGTCACTGTTGGCGAGTCCGAGGCCGGTCCTGTCGGCGTAGACTCCGCCGCCACTGGCCGCAGAGGAGTTGTTGTTGATGTCCATGTCGCTCATCGTCACCGTCGACTGGTAGGCGTAGACGCCGCCGCCATCGTCGCCAGCACTGTTGCCGTTGATGGTGCAACCGCTCAACACGGCCGCCGAGTAGTACCTGATGGCGCATCCGCCACCGTAGTAGTCGATGGCAGTGTTGTCGGATATCGTGCAGTTCGTGACGGTGGCGTTCCCGCTCTCAACGAAGATGCCGCCGCCGTCGTAGTAGTTGACGGTGTTGCTGCTGATCGTGCATCCGATGAGGGTGGCCGACGCGTCCTCAACGGAGACGCCGCCGCCTTCCTCATCTGCATAGCAGTCACTGATGTTGCCGCCCGTGATGACTGCGCTGGCGTCGCCATCGAGGTACACTCCCCCACCGTAGGTGGCCGTGTCGCCAATGATGCTGCAGTTCGCGATGGTGGCCGTCGCGGTGCCGCTCAAGTAGACTCCGCCGCCGGAGTAGTACGCCTCGTTGAACGCCAACCTGCAATCGGTCACCGTCGCATGCGCGGTGTCGTCGATACAGATGCCGCCCCCATTGCGACCGTAGTTGTCGTGGATGTTGGAGTAGGCCACGCCAAGCCTGGTGCCGGCGCCGCTGAGGAAGATGCCCCCACCGGCAGGGCTCGGCGCAGTATAGGCCGGTTTCGCCCGCCGTTCGGATCTGGGGCGCCAACCACGCTCGGTCCGAGCCGGCTTGGTTATCTGAGTTGTGTAGACCCCAGCTACCTCTACATAGTGGACGGTGCTCGAATCGCCGCCGTAGAACCGCAGGCCGCCCCACTGCGTCTGTCCGGCTGCGGGGCCGAACCGTATGGTGTCGCCCGCCGCTCCCACCGCATGAAGGATGCCGTTGACGACTATGGCCGCATCGGCTTTCGCTCTCACCTCGACCCCCGGCTCAATGGTCAGCGCATTCCCGGCTAGCACCGTGCATTGGCTCACGACGAAGTAGGGGCTGATCTCCGTGGTCCACGTGGTGGTCGCGATGGGCCCCGAAACGTAGCCGGTCTGATCG
>CAZSJP010000150.1:0-8515 GCA_964606675.1 uncultured bacterium | reverse complement strand
ACATGGACCCCCGCGGCTTCCGGGTGCACCACACGACCACGCCAACCGAGGAGGAACGCATGAGACCGTTCCTCTGGAGATTTTGGCAGAATATCCCACCGGCAGGCGGGATCGGCATATTCGACGGATCGTGGTACAGCCGAGTGCTGCGAGAGCGACGCGACGGAGCGGTTACCCAGCGTCAGTGGCAGCAGGCGTATCAGGAGATCAACCAGTTCGAGAGGCAGCTTGCCGACTCGGGACACGTCATCGTCAAGTTCTTCCTGCATATCGACAAGAAAGAGCAGAAGAAACGCTTCAAGCAGATCGAGCGCAATTCTGTCGAATCGTGGCGGATAGGTGAGGAAGACTGGCAGCACCACAAGCAATACGACGAGTACCTCGCCATCACCGAGGAGATGCTTGAGCGCACGAGCACCAGCTACGCTCCGTGGACGGTAGTCGAGGCCACCGACCGTCGATTCAGGCGCGTCAAGGTGTTCCAGACAGTGATCCAAGCCATGCAGGCAGGCCTCGAGAAGCAGAAGCAGGCAGGAATCGTGAAGGCTGCTGAGGCCGCCGAAACGACCGAAGCGACTGAAGCGGCCGGTGCGGATGCCGCCGCCGACCCGGCGGCCGACGCGACCGCGCCTCTGAGCGGCATGCCGACAGTTCTGGACCGGGTCGACCTTTCGCTCTCGCTCACCAAAGAAGAGTACAAGAGCGAGTTGGATACGCTCCAGGCACGTCTGCGCGAGCTCGAGTTCGAGTGCTACACTCACCGGGTGCCCGTGCTGATCGGCTACGAAGGCTGGGATGCGGGCGGCAAGGGAGGCAGCATCAAGCGTGCTACCGAGACGATGGACCCGCGCGGCTATCACGTAGTACCTATCGCGGCCCCCTCGAAGGAGGAGCTGGCGCACCACTATCTGTGGCGGTTCTGGAAGCACATCCCGAAGGCGGGGCACTTCGCCATCTTCGACCGGACATGGTACGGGCGGCTGCTCGTCGAGCCGATCGAGGGATTCATCGACCGCGAGACATGGAACAGATCGTTCCAGGAGATCAACGAGTTCGAGCAGAGCCTCGTGAATTTCGGCGCCGTGCTTGTCAAGTTCTGGATTCACATCAGCCAGGAAGAGCAGCTCGCCAGGTTCGAGGAGAGGCAGCAGATCGAGCGCAAGAACTACAAGATCACCGACGAAGACTGGCGCAACCGCGAGAAGTGGGATCAGTACGAGGGCGCGGTGGTGGAGATGCTCGAACGCACGAGCACGAGCTACGCGCCGTGGACGATCGTCGAGGGCAACGACAAGCTCTGGGCGCGTATCCGGGCGCTTCGCACGATAGTTGAGGCGGTCGAGAAGGGCGTCGAAGCGAGGAAGGCCGAGGGATGATCCGTGACCGGGCGCGAGTGGCGGGCACCGTCGCTCGCACCCGTGCCGATCGCGGGCCCCCGATGGGAATCGCCCGGATTTGTGCCGTCGCATTGGCGCTCGGGGCGGTCGCGTGCATTGGTGTCGAAACCGGGCCGCGGGGAGGGACCGTCGTCGCGATCAAGCCCGGTGCCGGGTTCAAGAGCCCGGGCAGAAGGATGCTGGACGGACTCAGCCGCCCGGCGGCGCGGGTAACGATCGACGGCGGCATACCGCGTCCGACCCCGGTTGCCGTAACGGTACCGCGCTCGGAGCGGCACCGGATCGTCATCCAGATGGACGGCTACCGCCGCCACGAGGTCGTCGTCACCAAGATCGGCTCCGGATGGTCGTGGAATCCGGATGTATCCAGCGCCGCGATGTCGCTGGCGATCGATGCCGCGACGGGTGAGCTGTTCGTCGCACCTGACGACGGTGCGCGCGACCAACCGCAAGCATCTGAGGCGGACGCGGGCGGCGACACGGACGCGGTCTCCGTCACGGTCGTCAGCCGTGCGAACCCGCGATGGGCAAGCATCGGCAGGCTCGTGCCGGCGGACGGGTGATCTGAGGGTCGACACCCTCCTCGCATTGTGCCGTGGCGTCGCCCTGGAGCTCGGGTGGGGCGGACCGTTGGAGGATTCTGCCATGCGAGTGCATGCCGCGACGGCGGTTCTCTGCGCCGCTCTTCGAGCTGCACTTCCGGTCAACGCGCAGACGAACGTCGATGGCACCATCGGCACAACCCCGTGGGCCGCGGCCGGCAGCCCGTACATGGTCGCGAGCGCGGTAGTGGTGGGGGCCGGCGGCGTCCTAACAATCGAACCGGGCGTGGATGTTCTGTTCAGCGAGTTCGGGCGCATCGAGGTGGAGGGCGCCCTTTACGCTATCGGGACGCCGACGGACAGCATACGCTTCGTTCCGGGCGCCTCCAATCCTTGGCTGGGGTTGCGTTTTGGCGAGCGCGCGTCGGGCGAAATGCGATACGTTCGGGTCAGCGGCGCCTACAACGAGGACCCCACCACACCGTCCGGCAACCTCGGCGGCGGTGTGTTCGTGTCGGGGGCCGGCAGCCGTCTAGCCCTGGAACACTGCGTGATCGCCGGCAACCGCGCTCATCACGGCGGGGGGATATACGCGGGCGATGCCGCGCACGTCGTACTGCGCAACTCCGCCATCAGGGCGAATGAGGCCGGTACGACCGGAGCTGGGCTGATGAGCCAGGGCGCCACTCTCGTCCTGACCGACTGTGTCATCTCCGGCAACCGAGTTTCGGGCACTGGCGGCGGCCTGCTCGCCCGGGACTCGGCTACGTCGATCCTCACGAACTGCACCATCGCCAACAACGAAGCCGGAACAGGCGCCGGTCTGTTCGACTTCGCTGGATCGATGTCGATACTGACGAACTGCACGCTCTCCGGCAACAGCGCCGGCGTAGGCTCAGCGATCTACTCTAACGGCTCGACGTCGACACTCGTGAATTGCACCGTTGCCGGTAACTCCGCGGCAGGTGGGGCCGCCGTCAGCGCGAATGCCACGCTCACCCTGACAAGCAGCATCCTTTGGGGGGGCAGCGGCCGTCAGCTCTCCAGTTGGGGCGGTGTCATCAACGCAACGTACTGCGATATCGAGGGCGAACCGAACTTGCCGGGGCCAGGCAACATCAGCGCCGACCCGTTGTTCGAGAGCGGTTCTGCCGATGAGTTCCGCCTCGGGGCCGGATCGCCGTGCATCGATGCAGGAGACCCCGAAACGCCGAAGGACACCGACGGCACGCGCGCCGACATCGGCGCCAACCCCGCTTCAAGCGTGATACTGTCGAGCGAAACCGTCACGCCGCTCGGCTTCTCGCTGGCGCAGAACTCCCCCAACCCGTTCAACCCGACAACGACGATTCTGTTCGAGACACAGCACTCGCAATCGGTCCGCCTATCCGTTCGCAATGTGACCGGCCAGCTCGTGCGAACGCTTGTCGATAGTCGCGCCGAAGCGGGGCGGCACGTGGCCGTGTGGGACGGACGGGACGACCTCGGGCGGGCCGTGTCGAGCGGTGTGTATCTCTACTGCCTCACCGGCACGGAAGGCGTGCTGGTGCGGGGAATGATGCTGGTGCGGTAGAGGCGGCCAACGGATCTGCAAGCGGCCCCCGCCAACACCGCTCCGCTGGCTATCTGGTCAGCAAATGCTTCGTGAAGAACTCGCGGAACGGCGCTATGCCGCCAAGCGGCTCAGCCGGTCCGGTATCCGGCATGAACGCCGCGTGATCTACCCCTGGGACCAATATCGCCTCGGCCTCGACGCCGACAGCCCGTAGCGCGTCGACGAGCATGACCGACTGGTTGCACGGAACGAGACCGTCGGCTTCGCCGTGTGTCGCGACGCACGGAGGAGCGCCGGCATGGACGTGCGGCGTCACCGAGACGTCGTTTGCCGCGTCGGCATTCTCGGCTAGTGGACCACCCACCAGAGCCGTGACAGCGTCGTTGATGTCGGGGTTGTCGCGAACGAACGGGACCATGTCGACCGCGGGGCAGACCGGGTACATGCAGCGTACCGTGTATCCGGTGTCCGTCCGAGCGGTCGCCTTCACGCCAACCAGGGCCGTCAGGTGCCCGCCTGCCGAGACGCCGGTAAGCCCTACTCGCGTCGTGTCGAAGCCGTACTCGCCGGCATGGGCGACCATCCAGTCCAGCGCGGCGGAAACATCGTCCTGCTGGGCCGGATGGCAATCGGTGCCGGTGAGACGGTAATTCGGCTGGATGCACGCGATGCCCAGATCGACCAAGATCTCGGCGTAGTCGGTCATGCCCTCCTTCTCGCCACCAGCCCATCCACCGCCGTGGATGCACGCGACGACGGGAAACGGCCCGTCGCCGTCCGGGGTCATGACGTCGAGGTAGCCTCTCTCCGAATCGGCCTTGTATTCTACGTCCGTGGTGAGGTTCATCATCGCTCCTGCGTGGGTGGCTGCCGGCCAGGGCGAATGCAGGCGCCGAGGCAGATGGGATAGATAAGCTAGCATCGATGCGTCCGGCGGCCAAGCCGAGGCGGGGCGATTGCGCCGGCACGACAGATTGACGCGCGCGGCAGTTTTGGCTACTATTGTTCGCACGCGAAATTGGTCGGAGGTAACCTGATCGGGCGGTATGCCATGGCTACGCCATATGTTGAGGAAGGGCCTGACGGACTGGTCTTTGTCGATGCGAACGGAAGCCGGCACGCGGCGTACCTGATGAAGCCTGCGCTCGACAAAGTCGGCATCAGCGAGTCGACCTACTACAGGTGGATTCGCTCGGGCCAGGTTGCCGACGTGATGCTGCGAAACCGAGCGAATTGGCGCATCTTCACCGACCAGGACATCGCCCGTCTCCGTAGAGAGGTCGCCCGATCGAAGCGCCAGTAGCCCCATCCGCCGCCGCCCCACGGATGAGAACCGGGGTCGCGCGGTCGAATCCATGCGCCCCCGACATCTTCCGGCCCTCCTTGGGGAACGCCATGAAATCCTCCGCTCTGATGATGTCGTGCATCATGCTGCTCGCATCATCGGCCGTTCGCGCCGAAACCGGCGGCGACGTGCGCGCGAGAATCGACAGCGTGCAGATTGTCATCGACGACCTGCAGATCCGTGCGGCAGCGTTGGGGGCGCGGCTCCGGAGCATGGAGGCGCTCAACGATGCCCTGAAGCAGAAACACGACGCCCTGCAGGCGCAGATCGCCGCCGCCAGGGCGCTGACCGACAGCCTGAGAGCGGTCGAACGCGGTGAGTCGCTCGTCGACTCGGTGGCAACGGGCGATCCGGACAGTGCCCGCTGGTGGCGCCGGTATTTCCTCGACGCGGCATTCCCGAAAGCCGAGCAGAACGGCGCTCCGCCCGTACTGCGCACGGACTTCAACATGTCCGCCTCGGCGCGCAACCCATCGCAGAAGACCCGCAATGTCACGCGGATGACTCCCGCCGACACACTGGAGACCGTAGCGCTCGACAACCCGTTCGACTACGAAATCGGCATCGGTATGGTGGGGACCTATGGCGACTTGCGGTTCACAATGAACTACGAGTTCGAGCGTCAGAACTCATTCAACTTCGTCAACCCGGACTACAGCTTCCAGAAGAGCCCGCGGGCATATGAGTTCGGGCTGAGGCTCCGGGACCACGAGGCAGGCAATCAGTACATGCTCCAGGTGTGGCTGCTCGCGAAGCTCTACGGTTGGGTGGGCGTCGGCGCGACCAGGCGGTACACGGTGCCCTGGATCGAAGAAGGCGCTACGATGTTGAGCTTCTCGCTTGCTCGGAACACATTTCACGTGTCGTTCGTCGAGCTTCGCGTGGAGATGAAATACGACATCAATCCCAATCAGAGCGGTCAGTATTTCAAGGTGCAGGTGCAGAACTTCAAGTTCGGGAGATTCTCGCTGGTGCCGTTCTTCCGGCTCGACCGGATCAAGAGGAAGGACTTCGCAGCGACTACGGCGTATCAGGCCAAGGTGAACCTCCGCTTCTCGATATAGCGCTTCGCGTTACGTGCTAGTTGGCTGCCGGCGTGAGAAGGATCATCGCAAGGCAAGCGGCAAACAGCAACGTCGCCACGGCGAGGACGAATCCTAGTACGAAGCGTTCCGTGAAGCTTCCGCGCGCCATCGAACCCCTCCTCCCCGGTTCACTCGAACCGACTGCCCACTGACGGCCGTGCACCCCTCTGCCATGAGGCCCCATCCATCGGTCGCTTTCCGGGTGGCTTCACGGCTGTCAGCCAGACCGCTCCGTCGCCCGTCATCACCGCCGGTCCGCGCGTCGGGTCCGTGGCCACGATTGCCCCGGGCACCGAGTCCGGCGCGCGTATGTGCTCTTCTGCATGGTCTACCCGAAGAACTCCGAACGCGCTGCCGTCCCACGTTGTATGGGCGCCTGGCGAGGGCGTGGTGCCGCGCACCAGATTCCGTATGCTCTCGCTCGGAGACGACCAATCTATGCGAGCATCGGTCTTGACGAGCTTCGGTGCGGAAGTTGCCAGCGAATCGCCCTGCGACCTCGGCCTGGCTGTGCCGGCAGCTATCTCGTCCAGCGCCTCCGCCACCTCTTCGGCGCCGATGACGCTGAGCCGCTCGTACAGCTCGCCGAACGTCTCGTCGGAGCCTATCGCCGTCTCGCGCTGACGAATGACGTCGCCCGTGTCGACCGTCGGCAGCAGCCTGAATACCGTCACGCCCGTTCTGTCCTCGCCCCGAATGATCGCCCAGTTTATGGGGGCCGCACCGCGGTACTTGGGCAGCAGCGAGGCATGAAGATTGATCGCACCGAAGCGCGGCACCGCCAGGATACGTTCGGGAAGGATACGAAACGCCACGACCACGATGACGTCGGGACGAAGCGCTTCCAGGTGGGCGATCAGCGAGTCCGAGCGAAGATCGTCAATCTGCGTTGCGGGAATGCCAAGCTCGTCTGCAACGGACTTCACGGGAGGCGGCGCGAGCTTGCGACCCCTGCCGGTGCGCACGTCGGGACGGGTGACGACCTCGACGATCTCGTGCCGGCTCGCGGCTAGCCCCCTCAGCGCGGGAACGCTGAAGTCGGGCGTGCCCATGAAAACGAGTCGCATGCCGATTCAGCCTGTTGGACGGACGCGCGACTTCTTGTGCGCCCGGCTAAGCTCCTTCAGTTGCTTGCTCAGCAGACGCCGCCTGATCGAACTCATCCGGTCCACGAACAGAACGCCGTCGAGGTGATCGTATTCGTGCTGGATGGCGCGTGCGAGCAGCTCGTCGTCCTGTATCTCGGCGATCTCACCGTCGACCTTGGTGTAGCGGACCGTCACGGTAGTCGGTCGGACTATGTCGGCCCGAATGTCCGGGAAACTGAGACACCCTTCCTCAAGCGCTTCTCGGTCGCCCTCGTGCGTCTCAAGCTCCGGGTTGATGAGCGCGACGGCCGCCCCCGGTGCATCGCCCATGGTCGGGTCGAGCACGACCAGCCTCAGCGACACGCCCACCTGAGGCGCGGCGAGGCCGACACCGGGCGCGTCGTACATGGTCTCGATCATATCGTCGATCAGAGTCAGCACGTCGCTGTCGATCTCGGGTACCGGTTCGGCCTTCTTTCTCAGCACCGGGTCGCCGTAGATGCGTATAGGCCGAATCGCCATGTCCTATTCGTCCTGTCCTGCTTGCTCCGACAGCACGGTCGAGACAGACCCGCGCTGCAGTTCGATCTTCACGTTCTCAGCTATTCGCACCACGACGGTGGTCTCCTTGACAGACTGGATGTCTCCCAAGATGCCGCCCGACGTCACGATGCGGTCGCCCTTCTTCAACGCGTCCAACATCGTCTCTTTGGCCTTCTGCTTCTTCTGCTGCGGCCTGATCATGAATATGTAGAGCACGAGGAACATCAGCGCCAGCGGCAGGAACAGAGCCATCGGGCCGCCCTGCTGCTCTCCGCCTTGCTGCCCCATCGCAGACGCCTCTGCAACCAGGAACAACGACAATAGCGCCGTTCGTCTCATCCAGCGTGTCGCGCATAGAAGTCTCTTCGCCATGTCTCAAATCGCCTCGCGGTTATAGCTTCTCTCATTTCCCTTGTCAGACGGAGATAGAAGGTCACGTTGTGCAGGCTGCACAGCCTCATCCCCAGGATTTCGTCGGTACGGATCAGGTGTCGAAGGTAGGCTCTGCTGTATTGGCGACAGGCTTCGCAGGGACAGCCGTCTTCGATCGGCGCGTCGTCCTCGGCGTAGCGTCGTCCTTTGAGGACGAGGCGCCCGTCATGGGTAAACACCATGCCTTTCCGACCGTTACGGGTCGGGATGACACAGTCGAACATGTCGATGCCCCGCGCAACCCCTTCGACGAGGTCTTCCGGGTAGCCAACACCCATAAGGTACCGCGGCTTCGTCCGTGGCAACAAGGGGCCGACCTCATCGAGCACCGCCCACATGAGGTCCTTCGGCTCGCCGACAGATAGGCCCCCGACGGCGTAACCCGGGAAGTCCATATCACGCAGAAGCGTCGCTTGCTCGCGGCGCAGCCACAGCGACGTACCTCCCTGCACTATGCCGAACAGGGCGGGCGGCGGCTCGTCCGGGTTCCGGGCTGCCAGGCGCTCGTGTGCAACCGCCGACCGCGCT
>CAZSJP010000149.1:6035-8525 GCA_964606675.1 uncultured bacterium | reverse complement strand
GAGTAGTCGACGCGCTTTCCGAGAAGGTTCTGGCGGAACCGGCCCTGCTTGCCCTTCAGCAGATCGCCGAGAGATTTCAGCGCACGGTTGCCGTCGCCTCGAACCGCTCGCGACCGGCGCCCATTGTCGAACAGCGCGTCGACCGCTTCCTGCAGCATCCGCTTCTCGTTGCGCAGGATCACCTCGGGCGCTCTGATGTCGATGAGCTTCTTGAGGCGGTTGTTGCGGTTGATCACACGGCGATATAGGTCGTTGAGATCGCTGGTGGCGAAACGGCCGCCTTCCAGCGGCACGAGGGGGCGCAGCTCCGGTGGCAACACCGGAATCACGTCGAGGATCATCCACTCGGGATGATTCTGGGAGTGTCGCAGGGCTTCGACCACGCGCAGCCGCTTCAGAGCTTCCTGCTTCCGCTGAGCGCTCGTCTCGAGACGAATCGTCTCGCGAAGCTGTGCGGAGAGTTCGTCGAGCGACAGGCTCCCCAGAAGCTTCCGGCACGCAGAAGCACCCATGTCGGCTTCCAGCTGGAAGCCGCGCTCCTCGAGGTCGATTACCTCCTCTTCGCTGAGCAGATCGCCGCGCTCGACAGGAGCGTTGCCCGGATCGACGACGATGTAGGCTTCGTAGTAGAGGACGCGCTCAAGATTGCGCACGCTCAGGTTGAGCAGATAGCTCATCCTGGACGGAACCGACTTGAAGTACCAGATGTGCGACACCGGCACCGCAAGCTCTATGTGCCCCATGCGCTCTCTGCGGACCTTCGCCTGAGTCACCTCGACACCGCAGCGATCGCATATCACGCCACGATACCTGATCCTCTTGTATTTGCCGCAGTGGCACTCCCAGTCCTTCTGCGGGCCGAATATGCGCTCGCAGAACAGACCGTCGCGTTCCGGCTTGAACGACCGGTAATTGATGGTCTCAGGTTTCGTCACTTCGCCGTACGACCAACTGCGGATCGTTTCCGGGGAAGCGAGCTGTATGCCGATAGCGTCGAAATCGACCGGCTTCTGCTGACCTGGAAGGCCAGCGCGAGAAAGCAACTGAGATGTCACGGTTTCAAGTGATTCAACCACGGCCGCGATCTCCTCCTTTGGAGGTGAATGCCGGGGCGCTGCCCCCGACATGGCATGGCAATTCTACTTCTGGTCGCCTTCTTGACCGTTCTGCTGCAGCACCACGTCGAGACAGAGGCTCTGCAGTTCCTTTACGAGCACGTTGAACGACTCGGGTATTCCCGGCTGCGGCGGGTTCTCGCCCTTGACAATCGCTTCGTATATGCGCGACCGTCCGGGAACGTCGTCCGACTTGACGGTGAGAATCTCTTGCAGGAGATTCGCCGCGCCGTACGCTTCGAGCGCCCACACCTCCATTTCGCCGAATCGCTGTCCACCGAACTGCGCCCGGCCTCCCAGCGGCTGCTGCGTCACGAGGCTGTACGGGCCGATGGAGCGAGCGTGAATCTTTTCAGCGACCAAGTGGATCAGCTTCATCATGTAGATCTGGCCGATCGTGACCTTCCTGCCGAACGATTCACCTGTCATACCGTCGAAAAGCTCGCTCTGTCCCGATTCGGGCAGGTCGGCTTCGCGGAGCGTGTCCTTGATCTCGTCGATCGTCGCACCATCGAATACGGGCGTTGCAGTATGGATGTCCAACTTCGTCGCCGCCCAACCCAGGTGAGTTTCCAGAATCTGCCCCAGGTTCATTCGGGACGGCACGCCCAGAGGGTTCAATACTATGTCAACCGGCGTCCCGTCCGGCATGTAGGGCATGTCCTCTTCCGGGACTATCCTGGAAACGACGCCCTTGTTACCGTGGCGGCCGGCCATCTTGTCTCCCACGGCCAGCTTGCGCTTGTGGGCGATGTGGACCTTCACCAGTTGAAGGACGCCCGGGGGCAATTCGTCGCCTCTGACGACCTTCTCCTGTTCGCGCTCGAACTCTTCTTGTGCGGCCGCAACCATCTCCCTGGCGTACTCGACCATCTTCTCGAGCTTCGCACTGACGGAGTCGTCGTCGGTCCAGACCGTATCGGGCCGCACCTCGGTCAGAACTATCTCGTCGAGGACCTCAGCCGTCAACACCGTGCCGTCGTGGACGACCACCGTGCCGTCGGCCTCGTTGCGCCAGGTTGCAGCGTTGCTGCCTACGGCAGCTTCCGCAGCGCGCTGCGCCAGGGCCTTCCCGACCTGCTCGATCCGGGAATCGCAGGTAGACCGCAGAGCCTCGATCAGATCCTTGTTGTGGGACTTCGTAGCGTCATCGCGTTCCTTGCGCGAGAACACGCGCGTATCGATGACGACGCCTTCCATTCCGGCCGGAGCCTTCAAAGATGCGTCGCGCACGTCGCCGGCTTTCTCGCCGAAGATGGCCCGCAAGAGACGCTCCTCGGGCGAGAGTTCCGTCTCGCCCTTGGGCGTGACCTTGCCGACCAGGATGTCGCTGGCGATGACGCGGGCGCCCACTCGGTCGATCCCGTTCTCATCG
>CAZSJP010000149.1:0-6025 GCA_964606675.1 uncultured bacterium | reverse complement strand
GCCTGGTCGCTCACATTCGGGATATCCCGAGTCAGCTCCTCCTGGCCACGCTTCGTGTCGCGCACCTGCAACTCGAACTCCTCGATATGAATCGACGTGAAGATGTCGTTCCTGATGAGGCGTTCGCTGATGACGATCGCGTCCTCGAAGTTGTAGCCGTGCCACGGCATGAATGCACAGAGCACGTTCGTACCGAGGGCAAGGTCGCCGCGGTCGGTCGCCGGTCCATCGGCGATCACGTTGCCGCGAGCAACCTTGTCGCCGGTCTTGACGAGCGGCTTCTGGTTGAGGCAGCAATCCTGATTGGATCGGCGGAACTTCGTCAACTCGTATGTGCGTTCTTTGCCGATCTCAAGGTTGAGCGGGTCGTCCCTCACCGGCTTGCTCTCGCGGACAACGATCCGAGACGAATCGACCGACACGACCTCGCCTGCGGCCTCGGCTTGCACGACGGCGCCCGAGTCGACCGCTACTTGGCGCTCGGCGCCCGTAGCGTCGCGCGGGGCGTCCGTGATCAGCAGAGGAACCGCTTGGCGCTGCATATTCGACCCCATCAGCGCACGTCCGGAGTCGTTGTGCTCGAGGAACGGTATCAAGGCTGCCGCCGCGCTAACCAACTGCAGCGGAGCGACGTCCATGAAGTTGACCTCTGGTGGGCTTACCACCGGGAAGTCGCCTCTGCGTCGAGCCTTGATGAGATTGCGCTCGAACGTGCCGTCCTTGTTGAGCGGCGCATTCGCCTGCGCGATCACGTACCTGTCTTCCTCATCCGAAGAGAGATACTCGATCTTATTCGTCACCACGCCATCCTTGACAACACGGTATGGCGTTTCGATGAATCCGAACGGGTTCACGCGTGCGTACGTCGCCAGCGACATGATCAGACCGATGTTGGTCCCTTCCGGCGTCTCGATCGGGCACACGCGTCCATAGTGAGTATGGTGCACGTCGCGAACTTCATACCCGGCGTGATCTCGTGTCAGGCCGCCGGGGCCAAGCGCGCTGAGACGGCGCTTGTGCGTGAGCTCGTCGAGCGGATTCGTCTGCTGCATGAACTGGCTGAGCTGACTCGAGCCGAAGAACGAGGCGATCACTGTCGCCACGGTCTTCGCGTTGACCAATTCCTGCGGCGTAAGCCCTTCGCTGTCGCGCAGGCTCATCCGTTCCCGGATCGTCCGCGCCATACGCGAGAGGCCGACTGAGAACTGGTTCGAGAGCAACTCGCCCACCGTCCGACACCGCCGATTGCCAAGATGGTCGATATCGTCGGTCTGGAACGTTGGGCGCGAGTTCCGTAGACCGATCAGGTACCGGATGATGCGAATGAAGTCCTCGCGATCCAGCACGTGAACGTCTTGCGGCACGCTCAGCTCAAGCTTGTTGTTCATGCGGTAGCGGCCGACGTCGCTGAGGTCGTATCGCTTCGGGCTGAAGAAGAGCTTCTCCAAGAACGTCCGAGCGGTCTCGACGTTGGGCGGGTCGCCTGGCCTAAGCAGCGCGTAGATGCGATACAACGCATCCTCTTCGCCGCGTTCATCCTCGCACGGGTCCCGCCGGAGCGTGTTTTCGACCACGCCGGCTTCGTCGTTGAGGCTGGAGGCGTATATCTCTATTTCCTCGACCTTGTGCTCGGCGAGCAAGTCCAGCGTTTCGGTCGTCAGCGACGTGAACGCTTCGGCCAAGATCTCTCCGGTCTCGGCGTCGGCTACGTCAGAGGCGAGCAAACGCCCTTGCACCCTACGAGAGACCGTGATACTCGTCTTCTCGTAGAAGAGACTCAGGATGTCCAGGTCCGAACCGTACCCGAGCGCTCTGAGCAACACCGTCACCGGTACCTTGCGGCGGCGATCGATGTGGACGTACATGATGTCGTTGATGTCCATCGAGAACTCGACCCACGACCCCCTGTACGGGATTATCCGCGCGGTAAACAGGCGCTTCCCGTTGGGATGAATCACCTCGTCGAAGAAGACACCGGGCGACCGATGCAACTGGCTGACGATGACCCGCTCCGACCCGTTCACCACGAACGTGCCTGTGTCGGTCATCATCGGCAACTCGCCGAGGTAGACAGTCTGCTCGATGACGTCTTTCACACGGCGATCGGCCTCGCTGCCCTTCTCTCGGGTGACCAGTCGCAGCGTAGCCCGAAGCGGCACCGCGTAGGTTGCGCCGCGGTCGCTACACTCCTTTATTGTGTACTTCGGGCGCCCGTTCGCGTAGCTGACGAACTCGAGGGAGTATATATTGTGTATATCGGCAACGGGGAAGATGCTCTCGAATACGGCTTGCAGGCCGGCCGACTCTGGCTTGTCCGGTTGTGCACTGGGCTGGAGGAACTCCACGAACGACGAAATCTGAATATCGAGGAGACCCGGTACATCAAGGACACCAGGGAGCTTGGCAAACGACCGACGCTCAATGTTCCGATCAGGCATAGCCCGCATCAGCTCCTATCGTCACAGAGACAGAAAAAGCGTTCGCGCGTCCGGTAGTTGGCGCGCAACACCTTCTCAGAGAACAGCAAAGACGATACGCGGCGCGTGTCTATTCAGCCGCGCGCGCATCGTCTCTGCACAAACCGTGTCAGGTGTACTACTTAATCTCAACCGTGGCTCCGACGGCTTCCAGCTTCTCTTTGGCAGCGTCGGCATCATCCTGTGAGACGGCTTCTTTCACCGGCCCGGGCGAAGCATCCACCACGGCCTTCGCTTCCTTCAGGCCGAGTCCGGTGAGTTCGCGGACGACCTTGATGACCGGGATCTTCTGCGAGCCGACCTCGGTGATAACGATGTCGAACTCCGTCTGCTCTTCTTCGGCAGCAGCGGCGCCGCCGCCATCGCCGGCAACGGCAGCTACGGCGACAGGCGCGGCAGCGGACACGCCCCATTCATCCTCCAGCTCTTTCGTGAGCTGGGCGACTTCAAGGACGGTAAGGCTGCCAAGTTGCTCTTTCAGGGCTTGTAGATCCGCCATGTAACTGATACCTCCTTATTCGGCCTCGGCCGCATTGGACTGTGTTTCCTCAAGCTTCTGACCACGCTGACCTAGCAGGCGCACGAAAGTACTCGGCGCTGCCGCGATGAGCCCGACCAAGTTGCCGGCCGGAGCCTTCAGCAAACCAAGGAACTTAGCTCGCACCACGTCGGGCGCGGGCAGTTTTGACAGGATTTCCATTTCCGCATCGTCGAGAATGTGTCCGTCGACGAAGCCGGTCTTGATCTCCGGTTTCCCGTCGGACTCGCGCACATCCTTGACGAACTGCTGGATGAGCTTCACCGTGCGAACGGGGTCTTCCGCATACGCCACCGCCGTCGAGCCTACCAAATACGCGCTCATGTCCGGCAGGCCGGCTGCGTTGGCTGCTCGCAGGGCCAGCGTGTTCTTCACCACTCGGAACGTCACGGCTTCGACATCGCACCGCTGGCGGAGATCTGTCATCATGTCTACCGACATGCCCGAGAAGTCTGCCAAGAAGAGGCCGTTGGCCGTCTTGAACAACTCCGTGAGCTCGTCGATCATTGCGTTTTTCTCAGGGGTCGGCATCGCCTGGACCTTCTACGGTTCGAGTGCCTACGAAATCGCGATGTTCTGCAACTCGCCGCGATCGACGCGGACACCGGGCGTCATGGTGCCGCTAAGAGTTATGGACGCGACGTACTGCCCTTTCACGGTCGCCGGGCGAGCGCGCTGCAACGCCTCGAAATACACCGTCGCGTTCTCTCGTAGCGCGTCGGCATCGAACGACAGCAGCCCGAGCGGGGCGTGGACGTTTCCGCCTTTATCGACGCGAAAATCGATCTTGCCGGCCTTCGCCTCGGAAACGGCCGTCGCCGCATCGGGAGTGACGGTTCCGGTCTTCGGATTCGGCATCAGCCCACGCGGGCCCAGCACACGTCCAAGCCGTCCCACCAGACCCATCATGTCGGGCGTGGCGATCGCTACGTCGAAATCCGTCCAACCTCCCTGAACGCGCGCGACAAGGTCGTCGGCCCCCACATGATCGGCGCCGGCCTCTTCGGCGGCAGTGGCTGCGTCGCCCTTGGCGAATACAACCACGCTTCGCGTACGACCGGTTCCGTGCGGCAGCACGACCGTGCCACGGACCATCTGATCGGCCTTGCGCGGATCGACGTTCAGGCGCACCGCCGCATCGACTGTCTGGTCGAAGCTACGGCCGTTGAACTCCTTCAGCACACCGACCGCTTCCTGAAGCGTGTACCGTCTTTCGCGGTCTACCCTCTCGGAGTCCGCTTCGTATGCTTTGCCCTGTTTGGCCATCGGTGGTCTCTCTTTCGTCGCCGGGCGACCGCTCCGGGTTGGTGCGGGACTATGCTGCGGGCCGATTGCTGACTTCAAGTCCCATGCTGCGGGCCGTGCCGGCGATCATGCTGCACGCGGAATCCAGACGATTGGTGTTCATGTCCTGCAGCTTGACCTTGGCGATCTCCTGGATCTGCTCCCACGAGACCGACCCAACTTTCTCCGCCTGGGGCTCAGGGGAGCCCTTGGCCAAGCCGGCGGCTCTCTTGAGAAGCGCCACGACGGGCGGTGCCTTCGTGATGAACGTGAAGCTACGGTCGGCGTAGACCGTCATCACAACCGGGATCACGATGCCCGGCTCTTCGCCCTTGGTCTTCTCGTTGAACGCCTTGACGAACTCCATTATGTTGAGTCCGTGCTGCCCCAGCGCCGGTCCGACGGGAGGGCCTGGATTCGCCTGCCCGGCCGGCAACTGGATCTTGAGTAGGGCGAGAACTTTCTTCGCCACGTATATCCTCCGATGACTTCGGCTGCGTGTGAGCCTCGCGTTGAACCCGCGCTGGCCCGCATCTTTCGTCCGCGAATGCAGCGCTGCCCAACGAGACTACGCTGGGCTACCTACTTGCGCCCGGCCCCGTCAGGACGACGGCGGCGGAGCGGCCTCAACCTGAAGTATGTCCAGTTCCACTTTGGTGGGTCGGCCGAATATGCTCACCGTGATCGTCACTTTGTCCTTGGTCGGGTCTACCGCTTCGACGACCCCGGTAAACTCGCTGAACGGGCCGTCTACGACTTTCACGTGGTCGCCCAGCAGGTAGGCCGAATCGGTCTCGGGCGCTGTACTTTTCCGTTCTATCTGCCCAAGTATGTGGTCGACTTCCGAGGGGCGAAGCGGCTGCGGCTCCTGATCGCCGCGCGCGCCGACGAAACCTGTGACGCCGGGCGTATTGGCGACGAGAAATCGAGATTCGCCCGTGAGCTGAATCTCCACGAGCACGTACCCGGGAAGGAACTTGCGACGCGTAGTCACACGCTTGCCGTCGCGCATCTCGGCGATTTCCTCGACAGGCACGACGACTTCGCCGATCTGCTCTCCGAGGGCCAATGCATCGGCCGAGTTCTTGAGCGAATGCGCCACCTTCTGCTCGTGTCCGGACAGCGTATGCACGGCATACCACCGGCGCTTGGGCGGGGTCGGGCTTGAGTCGGTTTGTATTTCGGACATAGCTATCGTAAGAACCACTGAACGATGAGACTCAAGAACCAGTCGAATATCCCCGTGAACACCGCGAATATCACTGTAACGAGGAGCACGACTATCGTGGAGACCCTGACTTCCTCGGTAGAGGGCCAGGAGACCTTGCCCATCTCGACGACGACTTCTCGGTAGAACGTCACGATCCTTTGTAGCACCAACGTCACCCCGGTTGCGAGCGAGTTCACAAATCATGTTGGCAGGAGTGGAGGGATTCGAACCCCCGACCGTCGGATTTGGAGTCCGGTGCTCTAGCCAGCTGAGCTACACTCCTAGCCTAATTATCAGCTACCGCGTTTCACGGTGTGGCGTGTGCTTCCGGCACCACGAGCAGTACTTCTTGTATGTGACCCGCTCCGAGTGAATGCGGCGATTCTTGCTTCCGGTGTAATTCCGGCGCTTGCACTCTTCGCATGCCAAGGTTATGATGTCGCGCGGCATCAGCCACCACCCTTCCCCAAACTATTCGATAACTCTGGTGACTGCACCAGCGCCGACGGTTTTTCC
>CAZSJP010000148.1:0-8550 GCA_964606675.1 uncultured bacterium | reverse complement strand
GGAATCCTTCCGGCTCGTTCGCGTTGCCTGCGGCAACGTCGGCGGCGTCGCTGGACATGGTGTCCTCGTGTGCGTGGCGTACCGTCTTCCTACAACGGCTTGGATGGTACGGGGCTGAGGCGTATGGGGGAATAGGGCGTCGAGCCGGAACTACTCCGGCTAGTTCGCCTTGCCTACGGCACACCCCAGATGCGCAGGGCGCCGTCGGCACCACCTGAGATCATCCGTCGACCATCTGGCGTGAACGCTAGTGCCGTGGACAAGCGGTCGGTTTCAAGCGTCCGCACGTATTCGAAGCCAAGGCCGGTCCGGGCGTGCGGGGCCAGCTTCCAAGCCCTGATCGTCCAGTCAAGACTGACAGAGATCACATGTTGCGCGTCGGGGTGTATGGCTATGTCGAACACGCGCGCGTCGTGGTGTCCGGTGCCGGCGACCCGTGTGCCGTCCTCCAGATCCCAGACGATGACTCGGCCGTCCCCGCTGCCGGCAGCCACGTGCCTTCCGTCCGCCATCGCCGCCACAGCATACACGGACGCCCCTTGTCCCCGAAATGTCCTCAACAAACGACCGTCTGACAAGCGCCACAGGCGAATGGTGCTATCCCGACTGCACGAGACGACATGCCTCCCGTCAGGGGTAATATCCACGGCATGCACGTCCAAGGTGTGTCCTGCCATTGTGCGCAAGCGAGCGCCATCCCGCAGCCGCCACACTACGATGGTGCAGTCGGCGCCGCAGGAGATGGCATGGGCGCCTTCGGCGTCCAACGCCACATCCCATACTTTCGAACCGTGGTGGAATCGCGATACCTCCCTGCCGTCGGATATCCGCCACATCCTGATCGAGCCGTCGGGGCTGCCCGAAACGAAGTGCCTTCCGTCGGCCGACACGGCTAGAGCCGTTACAGGGGCCGTGTGCCCAACCATCGTGCGCACGGGCTCGCCCCTGGGGAGTTGCCACATCTTTGTCGTTTCGTCTTCACTGGACGACAGCACGTACCGCCCATCTGGCGTCACAGCCAGGTCCGTCACAGGCTCTCCGTGAGAGCCCTCGGCGTCACGGGAATCCCACAACAGAAACCCGTCCGTGTACCTCCAGGCGTTGAGAGTGCTGTAGCCAACCGAGGCCACGTATGCACCGTTCGGGTCGACGGCCACATTCTGTGACATATCTACTGGAATTGCTCGTGCCGCCCGGCCGGTGGCAAGCTCCAAGATGGTGATCGAATCGCCGCATGCTGCCAATACATGCTGTCCGTTCGGGCTGACGCAGATCGAGGCCGGATTCGGTTTGGCAGGAATCGGGATCGTTCTTTCGAGGACCCCATCTGCCAGTCGCCACACCCTGATAGTGGAGTCGCCACCGTGCGCCGTGCTGCCGCTCGCGGAGACCAACTGCTCGCCGTCCGGTGTGACCACGACGCTGGTAACGGCGCCTTGGTGTCCACTCATCGTTCGCACCAGCTTGCCGTCAGACAGATCCCAGATCCGCACGGTCGAGTCGATGCTTGCAGAGACGACATACTGTCCGTCGGTCGTCGTCGCGAGACAGCGGACCATGCCCGTGTGCCCGCGCATAGTGTCGGCGGGAGTGCCATCGGCAAACAGCCACACCCGGATGGTCGAGTCTTCGCCGCAGGACACTATGCGCCGGCCATCCGGCGTCACGGCAACATGCCGAACCGTGCCCTCGTGTCCGTAGATTGTGCGGACCAGCGTTCTGTCAGCTAGCCGCCAGACTCTAACGGTCTCGTCTTGTCCGCCGGAGACCACGTACCTACCATCGGGCGTTAGAGCGACAGTCCTCACCCAGTCGGTGTGCCCTGCCAGTGTCCCGGCAAGTCGCCCGTCCGATCGCTCCCAGACTGCTATGTCATAGGTCGTCGTGGTAGTCAATATGTGCTGGCCGTCGGGGGCGAAGACGATGCCCATGCCACTGGGCACCGAGCGCGCCGATGTTTTCAGCACACGGAACTCGAGGTTCCTGACGCTCCTCTCCCTCCCCCCGGCCAGTTGGCGACGCCACTCGGTGACGGCCGAGGTGTCAGGCGACTTCGTCACGTACTGCGCGATGTTGCTGTCTGCGGCCGCCCAATCCCCTTCGCTCAGTGCCGCGCGGATCGCCCGGCGAAGAGGCCCGAAATCCTCGGTAGCTGGGGGCGTTCCGTCGGACAGCGAAACGAGGTAGTAGGCAACTGCAAGCACCAATGCTGCGGCCGCGCCCGCGACAGTGGCAGCCCGTTGGCGCCTGGAAGGCTCCGGCCCGGGCTTGCGTGTCGCCGGAGCGTATGACTCAGCCGTGGCTTTGGGCGAACCGGCGGCCTCACTCCCGTCGTCAGCGCCGCTTGACTCGACACCCATCGCTTGCAGCCCGGCCATGATGCGCGGCGCTATCTCTGCGACGCCCTCCTGTGGGATGTTGATCGACGTAGATGCGCCGAGAGCCTGCCGCCAGATAGGCTGCCGCTCCTGGAACTCCAAATGAGAGATGCCGTGGAGCACCGGGACGAACTGCTTGCCGCCCTCGTAGGCGCGGACGATCTCATTCGTGACCTGGTTCGATCCCAGCGCGTTCACCGAGATGACAACGACGACCGCCTTGCAGCGGTCGATTGCCTCACCCACCTGCGCCAGATAGGGCGATCCCGGCAGGCTGTGCTCCTCGTAATACCACGTGCTGAAGCCGGCGGCGGCGAGCTCCTGCGCGATGGCTATCGCTTCATCCGCGTCGTCCTGGATGTGGCTGATGAAGACGTCACTCATCCACGTCCTCCGCGTGACTCGCTCCTCGCACAGAGACACTCAACATCGAAATGTCGCCCAGGGGCAGCAGGAGCGCAAGATGGGTGTGGCAACCTGCGCC
Organism: uncultured bacterium; assembly: GCA_964606675.1. Classification (GTDB taxonomy): domain Bacteria; phylum Latescibacterota; class MWCZ01; order MWCZ01; family MWCZ01; genus CAZSJP01. Next base: position 5,688 of record CAZSJP010000148.1, on the reverse strand, counting down.
CATTCGGCGCGGGGAATGTGCCCGCCCTGGGATGATACAGCGAGTTGTTGGTATGGCGGCGGGGTTGACGATGGGTGGGGGTGGGTGGTAACTCGGAAGTTGGGGAGAGTCCAGCGACCACTGAGCCAACGACGCAGGGCAAGCGGGGTCAAGATGGTACGTGAAGACGCGGTACGCCGAATCCTTCTGCAGGCCAAAGATACCCCGAGTGAGGAGCTTGAGTCAGAGTGCCTGGAAGTCAAAGGGTACAAGACCGCCAAGAGCCTCAACAACTCTAAGGACCTTGCGGAGGAAGTGGTTGCCTTTGCGAACCATACAGGCGCCGTCATCGTAATCGGGGTGCGAGACAGATCCGAAATCGCTCATTGCAGATGGGCCGAACAATTGGTCGGTTCCCAGCAATGCGACGAGCTGGAAATCAGGGCACGTCTGAACGGACGCATAGGCCCCGAGCTTTCCTTGAAGGTCGTGTGGATCGAATTCGAGGACCGCTGCTACCTGGCTATCGACATCCCGAGGCGCAGAGACACACTGGTGGCAACCACCAGTGCCAAGGTCTATGTAAGAGATGGGCGATCAAGTCGCCCGATGTCGCCCGCCGAGATCGAATAGGCAGTCAAGGCCCTCCGAAGCTATGACTGGAGTGCCGAAGACCTCGACCTATCGGCGGCCGAGGCGCTCGACCGAGAGTCCGTGCACGAGGCCAAGGAGGATTTCGTGCGAAGGAGGGAGATCATCACAGGTCTGGATGAAGATTCCTTTCCTGAGTCTGCTGGTGTGACGGGGGATGACATGTTGACAAAAGGAGGTCTTCTCTTTCTTGGCAGTGACGATGCCATTCGGGTCAACCTGGGCGTGTACGAGTACCGATTCACTTGGAGGACGCGATCTGCAGACATCCGGGTCAACGATGCGTGGGAGGGAGATCTGTGGCGTGCGCTGGCGCGCGCCAAGGGCCATTTCTCGTCGTGCAATGCGGTCTACCCGATCACGTTCCAGGACGAGACCTACCAGATCCCACACCTGGATCGCGTGGCGTTCCACGAAGCGTACCTAAACGCGTTGGTGCATCGCGACTACTCACAGGACGGGATGATCTCAGTCGTGTACGCTGATGGGATGATGGAGATCGTGAGCCCCGGCGGCTTCCACGGTGATGTCAGCCCGGAGAACATCTTCATCCATGACCCAAGGCATCGCAACAAGGCACTCGCCAAACTGCTGATGCTGTACCACCTGGTCGACCGGGCTGGCGTAGGCGTGCTTCGCATGGGCATCCATTCGCTCATCTATGGTCGAAGATTCCCTGAGTTCCAGGAGTCTGAGGACTCGGTCCACGCCACCATGCACGCAGAGACCATCCGCCCTGGCGTTTTCGTCTTGACCGCTGGCAACTCGGAGGATTCTGACCTCACGGAGCTTCTAGTCCTGAACAGCCTCTATTCAGTCGGTTACGTTAGTGTCGAGCGCGTGATTGGCCAGCCTGCAAAGCTGACCCGGGACCCATGGGCGGACATCCAGAACGCTGTCACGCACAGGGATGAGATCGAGCTCTGCGGCGACAAGCGAGACGTTTATGTGCGCATCGTCAAATACTGGGACGACGTGTTCGATGTCACGAAGACTCATCGCGTATCCGCCGCTAGCGGAAAATACGTCCTCCTGTTCTCGTACCCGATGGAGCATGGCTCCGCCTCGAATCGCGACATAACAGGCCTCCTCGGGCGCAACTACACCTCTCAGACGAGCGGGCTCCTCAGTGGTACGGACTTCGTCGAGAGAGCGGGCAAGGACCTGCTGCCACTTGGTCGCTTGTCCGCAGATACGCGATGCGGTAGCTTCGGCCCTGTTGCCGATCATGATAAACCCGGCCACGAATCATGATATCGGACATTCTCAGGCGTTTCAGTAGTTGGAACGGTTCGCCTGGTTCTGCTTTCGCATCGTCTTCGTGACCCATTCCGGAACGATGGTTGGCGCTTCGAGGATCGACACGGCGAAAGACGTCCTTCTGCGCATGGCAGGCAGAGAGCACGTTGGGTCGCCTCCGAACCCTCATGGGCTTCATGCACCACGGTGGGAACCAAATCCGGCCTCGATCGCAGTCCTGGCTGTCGTCTGAGCCAACCTACCTAAGCATCACCATGCGCCGAACCAGCGTCCCCTCAGTGCCGGTCAGGCGGTATACGTACACGCCGCTCGCGCTGTGACGCCCGTTCGCATCGCACCCGTCCCAGGCGACCTCGTGGAACCCGGGACGCAGCCGCTGGTCGAGCAGTGTCCGCACGAACTGCCCGGCGGAGTTGTACACCACCAAGTGAACCGCCGATTCACGGGGAATGCTAAACTGGATGAACGTCGTTGGGTTGAAGGGGTTCGGTACGTTCTGCCTCAACGCGAACGAAAGTGGGCGGACCAGTGCGGGGTCGAGGACGAGGCCCTCGTTCAGCTCACCCTCCAGCATGGTCGGCGCCGCGCCGTCCATCTCGATCCGAACAAGCATGGTCTCGGTCGATTGCGTTCGCGCGAAAGCCACCTGGAGCGTCCGACCGGTCTGCCTGTGCGCGTTCAGGCCTTCCGACCGCACCACAGCCGGTGCGTCGCTCGGGAGCCGCAGCAGCATCTCGCCCGCCAGGATACCCGTCACGTCGTCGGCTACAAGCGCCCACCCGGATTCTGTCGGCGCCCACACGAGACCCGGTACGTCGTTGCGCGCGGGCTTGACCTGCTCGATCTGCTCCACCGGGAAGAGGAAGCCTGGGTCCACCACCCTCTGCAGCACGTGGGCCGCGTCGTACGACGTGACCGCACCGTTCGCCGTAACATCCACCACGACCGTCACCAGCGAGACCGGGTAGTCGACCACCGCCTGCAGGATCAGCGAGGCATCGTACGCCGAGACCTGCCCGTCGTCGCTAGCGTCGCCCCATCGGGGATGAACGTGCAGGTCGCCCATCGCCAGCCGCGTCGCCGCCGCATCCACCGTGGTCGCAGGGTACGGCACCCACGCGAACGTTGTCGTGTCGAACATGGCCGCCACGTCCATGGCGAACGCCAGTACCATCAGCACAGAGTCCACAAGCGACACGGCTTCGCCGCTGGACAGCGACACCGTCACCGTATCGCCGATCAGGTCTGCGCCAGCTGACACGGCTGGATTCCCGTCGAACGCCGTGCTCCTGATGAACGACGATGCCGTGTCGACGATGCTCGTATCGACTGTGAACACAAGCTCAGCCGAGAGAGCGTCTTGGATGCTGCCCCATACCTTGACCAGCGCCACCCCCTTACGGGGGATCGTCTGCGCGCCAATCCCTACCACCAGCTCAGACGTGTGGTCGACCGGGAGAGCACCCATGTCGGCAACCGTGCCGTCCGGATCGTGCAGGCTTGCCGGGTCGCCGGTGTTGATACAGGGCGAGCCGAGCATGAGATGGTAGAGGCTGTCCGCGGGTCCGGTCGTCTTCAGCATCGGATCCTGATTCAGATTGCCGGGTCCCTGGAGCACGACCGGTAGCGACAGACCGATATCGCTGTAGCTCACGTCGAGTGTGTAGGAGGCGGTGGGATCGTCGGCGAAGTCGTCGGGCATGTTTCCCCATACGATGGTGCTAGCGATGTCGACGTCCCCGACCAGATCGAGCCATGCGCCGCCGCCCAGGCCGGCGAAGCCTGCCGGCTTCTCCTCCATGGGTTCACCCACCTGCGCCTTGTTGCCGGTAACAGTGCAGTTGGCCATCGTCAGCGGCCCGCCGAAGACCGCGACGCCCCCGCCGTGAGCATCCGAGATGGATGAGGAGCAGGTGTTGGCGGCGATAAGGCAGTGGTCAAGAGTGGTTGCGGCATCGGTCCACATGCCGCCGCCCTCGTAGAAGCCGGCGTTGCCGGTGATCCGACAGTCGGATAGTGTTGCCGTCGAGTCCGTGCCACCATCGGTCACATAGAGGCCACCGCCCTCTTCGGTCGAGGCGTTGGATGAGACGTCGCAGCCGGTAGCGCTGAAAGTGCTCCTGTACGTGCCGATGCCGCCTGCCCTGTCCGTCGCCATGTTCGACGACACGGAGCAATCTGCGAAGCCGAAAGTACCGTAGTATGCGTAGGCTCCGCCTCCGGAGTAGTCGGCCGTGTTGTTGCTGATGTCCGTGCCGGTCACCGTCACCGTCGACTGGCTGCCGTAGACGCCACCGCCGTCACCGCCAGAGTAGTTCCCGGTGATGGTGCAGCCGCTAAGCTCGGCCGTTGAGTAGTAGTTGAACGCGCAGCCACCACCGTTGTAGTCATCGGAGGAATTGCCGCCTATCGTGCAGTTGGTGATCGTGGCGTTCCCGGTTTCGACAAAGACGCCGCCGCCATCGTAGTACCAGACGTTGTTGTTGCTGATCGTGCATCCTGCGAGGACGACCGCCGCGTCCTCTACGTGCACGCCGCCGCCCTCTTCCTCCGCCAGACCATCGCTTATGTTGCAGTCGGTGATGGTGGCGCTCGCCGCGCCATCGATGCACACCCCGCCGCCGAAGGTAGACGTATTGCCGATAATGTCGCAGTTGGTGAGAGCCGCCGTCGCGCCGTTGGTCACGTATGCGCCGCCGCCGTAGTAGTAGCCCTCGTTGAGCGTCAGGTCGCAGTCTGCCGCCGTCACGTGCGCGCCGTCGAAGACACCTATGCCACCGCCATCGCGACCGTAGTTGCCGTGGATGTTGCAATGCGCCAGGCCAACGCCGGTACCCGCGTTCACCGCGACGATGGCTCCGCCGATATGCGATGGAGTCGAGTACGTAGGTTTGGCCCGCCGCTCAGCCCTCGGGCGGCGCTCACTGTCGACGCGGCGACCCGGCCTGGGCTGCGCGCCCTGAATCGTGTAGACCCCCGTGATCTCCGCGTAGTGAACCGTGCTCGAATCGCCGTAGAACCGCAGACCACCCCACCGCGCTTGGCCGCCGTCGAGGAAGAATCGTATCGTGTCGGCCGCGGTACCAATCGCTGCAAGCCGCCCCATCACGATCAGGGCGGCGTCGGCCTGCGCCCGCACCTCGACCCCCGGCTGGATGACCAGCGTATCGCCCGCAGCTACCGTGCATTGGCCGGCGATGTAGTAGGGGCTGTTGGCAACGGTCCACATTGTCGAACCGAGATTGCCGCCGAAGTAATGGGCGTGGTCGAGGGCGATCGCCCCCATGTCCGCGCGGGAGCCGTCAGGGTCGAGCGGATCGCCCGGATCGCCGGCGTCCACGCATGGCGAGTCGTACCGCAGGCTGTAGTCGCGGTTGTCCGCATCGGCGAACATCGGGTCGAGGGCGATATTGCCGAGGCCGACCCAGACCGTGTCCTGGACGTCGCAGTAGGTCGCAGAGATAACGCCGCTGGACTGTGGATAGAGTTCCGGTGCGGAGTTCCCCCACGCGATCGTGTTCTTCAGCGTCGTAGTCGCGCTGCCGTACGTCGATACGCCGCCGCCGCCATCGTCTGCCAGGTTGTCCGTGATCGTGCAGTTCACGACGCCTGCCGCCGCGTCCCAGTTGTAGAGACCACCGCCATCGTAGTATGCCTCGTTCCCAGTGAGAATGCAGTCACTGAGTTGGGCCGTCCCGTAGTAGAAGAAGGCGCCGCCACCATACTCGTCGGTGTAGTTGTCGGTCAAAGAGCAGTCGTAGAGCTCGGTAGTCCCGTCTTCCGCGTAGACGCCACCGC
>CAZSJP010000147.1:0-8552 GCA_964606675.1 uncultured bacterium | reverse complement strand
CAGTAGGATCTACCCGCACGAGACCCACGGCTACGAGGGCGGCTACAAGCTCATCCTGCCGGGCCTGAGCGGCTTCGAAACGATAGCGCGGAACCACTCGCTCAACCACGCTCCCGACTACGGTGGCAGCGTCTCAAGCCCGAGCAGAATCGACGCGGACGAGGTCGGCGCAGAGGTCGGAATCGACTTCCTCCTCAACTTCGTCGTCAATGCCGCGGGCGAGCCGATCCGCGCGTTCGCCGGTGAGCCCATGGCGGTCTTCAGGCTCGGCCTCGCGTTCGGAGACGAACACGTGTGGGGTACCGACGTCGGGTCGTACGCCGCGGATATTGTCGTAGCGTCGTCGGGTAGCGGACCTCCGTTCGAGGGAGACATACGTGCGTCATGGACCGGCCTGCTCGCGCTACATCGCGCGTCGCGAGTGGCGCGGGAAGGTGGCACGGTGATCTGGGTCGCGCCCGAAGAGGGCCTGTTCGACGGGACCGACGGCAGTGGCGTCGCCGACTATGCCGCCATCGACAGCCTTGACGTCGCGGGGTTCGTCGAGGCGATACGCGACCTGCCTTTCTCGGAAATAGTCCGTCTTCACGAACGGCGCAATTGGCCGCTGGACGCGCGTGGCGTGATGTGGCGCATGAGAGAGTTGCGTGGCGCGTTTCTGCTGAGACGCCGTAAGGCGGCCATCGCCGAGAGGCACACGGTTCTGACTCCGGAACCCGGCGCCGCTCTGCGTGAAGCGGTAACTAGAGGCGCCGATCGACGCTTGCGCATAGTCGTTCTGCCGGAGGCCGCAACGACCGTGGCGAAGGAGACCCTCTACCGGCGTAGCACCTGACGACCGGCGGTCACCAGACGCGTTTCGACCACTCGCGGAACTCGAGTTCGATGCCGCTGTCGTCGCTCCCAACGCGGTACGACCCGCTGCCGAACTCGCAATTGGCGAACGGGCACTCTATCGTCGGCCAGTCTGCGAACGTCGGTGACGCGCCGTCGATAGAGAAGGTCGCACGCGGGCGTTGCGAGCGATAGTGCGCATGGGTCTGTGCAACGGGCACGGTGCCGTCCTCATCGACGAACGACTCGGCGCCCTCATCCGGGCCGGGGTTCGTCAAGGACATTCTGGCTCCGTCGAGCGCGGTGTAGCGCACGGTGCCGCTGACGTTGTCGACCTGGGGCACCGACTGCGAGATGGCGGCGACGAAGCTCGCGAACGATGGCCACTCGGCTGCCCTGGCGGGCTCGAGCACTAGTCCGCAGAACGGCCCGTCGCTGGTCAGCTGCCAGTAGGTGCGGGCGGCGAAGACTGCGTCGGTGACCCTCACGTAGTTGTAGTTGTCCTCGGCGACGCCGAACCGCGATATCGGGTACACGGCGACGAACGTCTCCCCGGTGTGGAAGAACAGCCATTGCGGATCGTTGTCGGCGCCTAGCTCTTCGGGGTTTGGCGACCATGCGGTCGCTTCGCCGGGGAGGTGCGCGCGGATCGTCGGGTGAGGGTCGGTCTCGGGGATGTTGTAGGTCACGACGATCGCGCCCTTGTGTTGCAGAACGTGTTCGTACTCGGACGCTCCGTTCCACGTCTCCCACTTCTCGCTCTTTCCAGGTTGGTTGGCTATCACCGTCGCATGTGGGTCGTCTCCGGCGATCTTGAGGCTCCACCGGAGCTGGTGATCCGGCCAGGCAGCGCCCTGCATCGACGACAGGGCAAACGCGTCGGTCATCCACGTGTACCGTTGGATGTCCAGCGGCACACCGTTCGACACCGCCTCGGCGTGCCTTTCGCGCATCTCGTACGGGCTGTTCCGTCGCACCGCAGCGTCGATTATCGCCGGATGCGGGACGTAGTCGGAGTCCGCGGCCGTGAGCATAAGCATCGAGGACTGCTCGAAATGCATCGTCTCCAGCCCATAGAATATGTACGCCCAGTGTTGCGATGGGTGCGCCTGCGTGTTCACGATCATCTCGTCGTAGGCCCTGCTGTGCCCGCCGGCGTACATGCTGTCCAGATGGCTCACCGCGTGATGCATCGCTACCCAGTCGACTACCATCTCCGCCATCGAGCGTACGTGAGGATCGGTGGCGCAGTCGCGGAGGTTCAGGAACGGCATCGTGTACGTCATGCTGTAGACCGGGCTGTGAGCCTCGATGTGCCCGTAGATGCACCGGCTCCGGATCCACGCTTGCAGCCAGTCGAGCGTTGCCGTGTAGGCGACCGAAGCGCGCGTTCCGTCGACGTAGCCGTCCGGAAAGTGCTGCGCGACGAGCAGCCTGGACGTCGCGAGCATCACCTTGTGATTCTCCGTGTGGATCGAGTCGTACAGGCCGCCATAGCTCATCCGGTCGGTGAGCATCGCGGCAATTCGTTCGGCCAGCGCATCCGGCAGATCGTCGCGATGGCGGATCATCGTGCGGATGTACGCGGGCACGGTGAACATGCATGGGGCCGCGAGCCCGTCATCGAGAAGCTCGAATGCCTTGGCTGTGTCGCGCCCAACTACGAGCCGCGCCAGGCCGCACCACACCGAAGCGGTCGAAACCTTGGGGTCGTCCGGCGTGTGGGCTGCGAGCAGGTTCATTATGTGTTCTTTGGCCTCCCGAATACCCATCGCAAGATGCTCCTTCGTGCTGCGAGGTCGCCAAGCCCCGCCCAGGATGCCCCGGAGCGATGCCTCAAGCACTCAACATCACGTGGACCGGGCTACGGATCAACCCGCCCACAGCCGCGGGGCTGAAGCCGCGTGGCATACGTGAGCGCCGGGCCCCGCTGGCGCTTCGGGCCAGGCGTCCGCATATTTGGGTGAGCGTGCGACGGCAATCGTGCCGACGCGAGGACCGGACCCGCTGCAGTGGTACCGCAGCAAGCAGGAGGCAGTGCCGAAGTGACGAACCTGATACTGAGTGGCGGCGTTGCGCACGATTACGCGGCTACGTCCCCGATGGTGGCCGATGCGCTGGCCGAGGTCGGCATACGTTCCGACGTGTCTGACGACCCGAACGTCATCGGGGCCGGCGGGCTGCGTGGCTACGACCTGCTCACGATCAACTGCGTATGGTGGACCTGCAAACAGACACCCGATTGGCACGCCGACTGGCACTTCGAGCTATCGGAAGCGGCGCGCGGCGAGATCGTAGCGTACCTCGCGTCGGGCAAGGGAATCGTCGCACTCCACGCGGCGACGATCTGCTTCGACGATTGGCCGGAGTACGCGAATATCCTGGGTGGCTACTGGGACTGGGACGCCGGTTCCACCCATCTCGATTTCACCGACCACCGCATCTCGATGACTTCGCGCGATCACCCCATCACACGCGGCTTGGGCGACTTCACCATCACCGACGAGCTGTACACGAATCCGCGCATCGTGGGCGATATCGAGGTCCTTGCCGAGGGAACCGGCGCCGGCGCGGGGCAGCCGATCGTATGGACCCACGAATACGGCGCCTCACGCATCGCGTACGACGCTCTGGGCCACGGCGTCGAATCGTTCGGACACGCGACGCACAAAGTGCTCCTCCAGCGGTGCGCGCAGTGGGTGACCCGCACGTCAGGGGACGAACGGTGAGGCGGATCGGGATCCTGGGCGCCGGCGGCATCGCCAGGTCTCACCTCGGGGCGATAGCTCGGCACCGCGGCGCACGCGCCGTGCATCTCTCGGACGTCGACGGCGATGCGGCGCGAGCGCTGGCCATCGAGTACGACGTCCGGGGCATCAGCACGGACAACGCCGAGGTGATCGCGGACCCCAAAGTCGACACTGTCATAGTCGCCCTGCCCACGCATCTGCATCACGAGTGGCTGCTGCGATGCGCCGAGGAAGGCATGGCCGCACTTGCCGAGAAGCCGCTCTGCCGGAAGGTGGACTCGGCGCGCGACGTGGCTCGGACCTTCTCGCAGGCGGGCTTGCAGCTATCCGTCGGGTACATGCGACGATTCTCCCCGGCGCGGAGGAAGGTACGGCAACTCGTGCAGAGCGGAGCGCTTGGCCGACCGGTAACGTGGAAGGTCTCGACGTACGGACCGTTCACCGAGCTATATCGTCCGGCCGGCAGTTGGGCGTGGAAGGCCGAGCAGGGCGGCGGATTCATCATGGACGGCGGCATCCACGATTGCGATTTCGCGTGTTGGGTGCTGGGCGATCCGGTGGAGATGCACGCGCGGTCGAGTCGGCTGATCCCGTCCGTGACCGCGGCAACGCAGGCCTCGGCGATAGTCCGTTTCGAACACGGCGATGCGCTTCTGTTCGACTCGACCTTCACCGACGGCGACATGGGCGCCGGCGATACGGCCGGGCACGTCAACCGGATCGTGGGTCCAAACGGCGCGATCGTCATCGACAGCGACTACTCGTTCGCGCTGCACAGCGCGAAAGGCCGGTCGAAACGGTACGCCTGGGACCCGAACGCGCTGCGTCCCACCGGGCTCGGATGGGAGTGGCTCTTCTACAAGCAACTGGACGCCTTCATTCGGAACAAGGGCGACGACCCGTGCCTTGCGACCGCCGACGAGGCCATCGCGAGCCTCTGGATGGCCGACGGCATAGTCTCCGCCGGGCCGGAAGGGCGGACGATCTCGTACGGCACCTGACCGTCGGGCCACGGCCTGAGGAGGATCGCGCATGGAAGTGACAACGTGGACCTGGATCGTCGGCGTCGCCGGGCTGATTCTTGCTGGAGTCCTGCAGGCGCTGCAACTCGTCGCCGTCATCAGGCCTCGCGGCAGGTGGACGGTCGAGAACGTCTACGGCGGCAGCCCTGAGAGTACCGACCCGAAGGCATACTTCGCCTTGAATCAGGGATACGCGTGGGCCGACGCGGTATTCTGGCTGCCGTTGCAGATCGCCGGGAGCATCGGCATGCTGCTCGGACACCGATGGGGTTTCTTGCTCGCCCTTGTCGGCTCGGTGCCGTTCTGGTACACGGCAGTGACCATATTCATCTGGGATCGCGAAATGGGCTTCCGCCAAGATACGTTCGTCTACTGGGCATTCGTCTGGGGCATGTTCCCCGCGTTCGGCGTGGTTGAGACCGTCTACTGCTTCGCCAGGCTGATGGCGTAGGCCGGGGCGTCGTCCCGACGCCTTGCAGGAGCTTTGCATGAACTACCGCATTCTGGGCAAGACGGGTATCCGGGTGTCCGAGATCGGTGTCGGTGGGCACCAGAAGTCCGTGCAAGCCGCTTCGCTCCCGGCCAAACAGGCGGCCTCGTGGCGAACCGACTTCGACGGCGAAGTCCCGTGCATGAGCCACGCCGACCGTGCGAGAATCATCGACCGCGCGCTCGACCTCGGCGTCAACTACTTCGACACGTCGCTCGATACGGAGACCGAGTCACTGGGCCGGTCGCTCAAGATCCTCGGCCGACGAGACGAATGCGTGGCGACCCTCGTTGCCGGCACGATGCAGTATCAGATGCCGGACACCAGGAAATACTGGGCGAAGAAAGCCGTCGCGCAGGATATCGACCGCGGGCTGGACCTGTTCGGCTACGATCACTTCGACGTGTGCCTCACGTGCATGTGCAACACGTGGTACGGACACCGAATGGTCGAAGGCGCGCTTGAGGCCATGGCCGAGGCGAAGCAGGCGGGCAAGATTCGCGCCACTGGGATATCCGACCATCAGGACGGCGAGTTCCTGGCGTACGTGATCGAGCGGTATCACGACATGCTCGACATGGTGATGTACCCGCTCAGCTTCATCCGCCCAGGCGCTACGGAGAATCTACTGCCGCTGACGAAGAAGCACGGCCTCGGCTACGTAGCGATGAAACCCATCGCTCGCCGCGAGGTGTTCGGCGATCCGGACTTCATCCGGTACGCCGAGTCGATCTCCCAGCCGCCCGCCGTTGCCGCGTTCCGCTGGGTGCTCGATCACCCCGAGGTGTCAGTTGCCCTCGCCGCCGTGAACGATATGCGCGAGATCGAGGAGAATGCGGGAGCGTCTGTGTGACAGCGTTGCCGTCGAGATGCCTCGCCCGCAACCTACATCGACACTTTGAAAGTGCGTAGCTCCCACGGCTTGATGTCGAACTCGACGACGGCGCCATCTGTGCCGACCGGCTCGTCGTTCTCCTCCATCAGGTCGCATTCCGTCACCGACTTCGGCGCGTCGCGGAACGCCAGCTTCACGGGGCCGCGCGATCCGTGGGCTTCGTAGAGCCGCACGATGAGCGCGTCGGAATCCTCGGCCCGCTTGATCGCGTCGATTACGACCCCAGGCCGGTCGACGCTCACGAACCCCATCTCGGCCGGGACGCTGCCGGTGTGCTTGTCGGCAGCCCGGGCCACTAGTGGGGCGTTCAGCTCGTGAGCGCGGCGCACCGTGTCGGCCTCCTGCCAGCCGCCGGCGTGTGGGTACAAGCTGTACGTGAACTCCTGCAACCCCTCGTCGGCGTGGGGGTCGGGATTGGTCGTCGACCGCAGCAGGCTGATGCGCATCGTGCCGTCGTGGACGTCGAACCCGTATTTGCAGTCGTTGAGCAAGCTCACCCCGTACCCCGATTCCGACAGGTCTATCCACCTGTGGCCCGTCACCTCGAATCGTGCACGGTCGTGCGACGTCGAGTGGTGCGTGGGCCGTTCAACCGCGCCGTACTGTATCTCGTACGTCGCGCGACGGCTGAGAACGTTCACCGGGAACGCCGCCTTCAGCAATCTGTGCTTGTCGTGCCAATCGACCGCGGTGGCGAAGTCGACGCGCGGGATGGTCCGCCACAGCGATATCCGCTGCCTGATCGTAGACCGCCCGGTGTCCTTGACGATCTCGACCGTCGCTCGCACCGGGCCGGTCTCGACGACGTCGACCGAGACAACGTCTGTGACCGTAGTTGTCACGTCGTCGACGTTGAAGTCGATGTTCCAAGCGTCGTACATGGCCGGGCGGTCGTCGAGCATCTGCAGTTCGTTACCGCGCGCTCCGTCGGCGAGCACCTCGCGCCCGTTCGTCTTGTCGACGATGCGCGATATCGAGCCGTCTCTGGCGAAGCGCACGTCGAAGAAGTCGTTCGTCAAGCGCGTCTTCGTGGCCTTCGGTGCGCCTTTGACGACCGCGCGACGAGCCGGCTCGCCCTCGACGAGACGGTACACCGCGTGTCCAACCGATGGCGCCGCCGCTACCTCGAACAGAATCGCGTCGGAGCCATCCGCCTCGGCTATCTTCTGGCACGGAACGGGACTGCCTCTGCCGTCGACGACGTGCACGTCCCCACGAGACGAACCGTCGAGCTTCAGCGTCGCGACATCGTCTCGCGTCCATCCGAGTGTGTTGTGCACGACGACGGGCGTGCCCTCGCCGGCCGTGTCGATGGTACTTGCGAGCAAGTTGAGCGCTTCGTCTCGGACATCGGTGAACGTGTCGCGTGCCATATCGTAGTCGCGTTCGGCGTCTTCGTAGACCGCGGCGATGGACGACCCGGGCAGGATGTCGTGGAACTGGTTCACGAGCACGCGTTTCCATGCTTTCTCGATCTCGGCCCCCCGGTATCGCGACCCGGCAACGTGCGCCAGCGAAGCAAGCATCTCCGTATCGCGGGCCAGCAACTCGCACTTGCGGTTGTTGCGCTTCGTCCGGGCCTGCGATGTCTGGCAACCCCGGTGCTCTTCGAGGTAAAGCTCGTCGCTGAACACCGGCACGCGCTCGTCGTCGGATGTTTCCACGAGCTTGTCGAAGCCGTCCTGCCAGCGCCCGAAGCGGCACTTGGGCACGCCGACCAGGTCGTCCTGGCGGCGCATGTACTCGAACATCTCAGGCGTTGGGCCGCCTCCGCCGTCGCCGTGGCCGAAGACGTAGAGGTACTCGTCGGTCAGGTCCTTCTGGCGGAACGCGTCCCAATGGCGTTTCACCTCATGCGGGCTTGGGTCGCCACCGCAGAGAGTCGGCAGCGAGACGGAGTGAATCTCGGTGCCGTCTAACCCGCGCCACTTGAAGAAGCAGTACGGGTGCTGCTGGTAGTCGTTGTAGTGCAGCTTCCACGTCGCGAACCCGTCGATCTGCGCCTTGCGCATGATCTGCGGCAGCGTGTGGGGGAATCCGAAGCAATCGGGCATCCAGACGGTTCGGGCGCGCACTCCGAACTCGGCCTGGTAGAAGCGGTTGCCGTAGAGATACTGCCTCACGTGGCTCTCGCCAGACGGCATGTTCATGTCCTGCTCGACCCATCCGGCGCCGTTTGGCTCCCATCGCCCCTCTTTGACGCGCTCCTTCAGACGTTCCCACAGCGTCGGGAAGTGTTCCTTCGCGTATTCATAGAGCTGCGGCTGGCTCTGTAGGAACGTCGCCTCCGGGTACTGTTCGAGATAGTGGAGCACGGTCGAGAACGTCCGACCGACCTTGCGCCTCGTCTCTCTCAGCCGCCACTGCCACGCCACGTCTATGTGCGAGTGCGAGGCCAACATCAGCGCGCCACTACCGACGGAATGGCGGAACTTGGCGAGCGCCTTCCGGAAGAGGCCCTGTGCGGCGGCGAGTTGCGAATGGTAGGCGTCGAGGTCGCCGGTTGCGTTCAGGTCGATGCTCTTGATGGCGCGGTCGACAAGGTCCAGCATCTGCATCTG
>CAZSJP010000146.1:0-8561 GCA_964606675.1 uncultured bacterium | reverse complement strand
CGGGTCCATCTCGACGATGTCGATCTCGGCTGTGTCGGCGGCGAACGAATTGACAAGCGTTCCGTCGCTGGCCTGCAAAGTCTCGATCTTGTAGTAGTAGTCTTCAAGCGCGTCGACGTACTCCTCGTCGCCGACGGTGATCAGGTAGTTGCCGTCGGGCGTGGCAGTGAGGTCCTCGATGTAGGCGTCGGTGGGCAGCGCTCGCAGCTTCTCGGCGGTGGCAAGGCGCCACACGTTCAGCGTGTTGTCGTCCCCCACGACGTAGGCCACGCCCGTGGTCGACATGTCGATAACTTCTCGGACGACCGTAACGTTGTCGATGTACCAGCCGTCGTAGCCGACCGCGTAGTCTGAGTGGAACCAGAAGCCCAGAACGATGGTTTGACCCGCATAGGCGTTCAACCCAAGAGAAGTGTGGACCCACTCGCCACCAGTCTCCGTGTCGCGCAGGTCGAGCCAGTCCCATGTGGAACCACCATCTGTCGACACACCGACTTCCCCCCCGTCCCACATCTCCTCGATGTCAAACCACTCATCGAAATAGAGTGTCAGGAACACCTCCGGCCCACTGAGTTCGGGGAGATCCATGGATGGGCTCAGCAGCAAGTCGTTCGCGTCGTCTGGGTACAGGCTGTCCAACCTGGTCGCCACGCAGTTCGACGATTCGAAACCACCGACGGGACCGTACGCTCCCGTTGGAGACCCGACCTCCCAAGCCGGCACTCCACCGGAGAATACTTGCCACCCCGTCAGGTCGGTCTCGAAATCCTGCAACGGCAAGACCGGATCGCCCACTGCGCGTTTGGCCATGGGCGCCGTCGGGTCGGGAGCGATGGCGAACGTCTGCACGGTCGACGGGTTCGCGATGGTGCTCACGAGAGTCGCGTCGGCGGCGTTCAGCGTGACGACCTCGTTGCACGACTTCCAGCCCGCGCCGTTCTCCCAGTAGCGCCCGCTGATCGAGACGTATTGCTGGTCCTGCGTGACGGATATCTCGCGTTCCGTACCCAAGTCCCAGTTCACCTCGCCGACAAGCCCGCCGACGTCGAACAGTTCGTGTACGAGTGTCCCGTCGCCGATGCTCCAGAACCTGACCTCGCCACCATCGTCGGCGGTGATGAGGAAGTCATGCGCCGGAGCTAAGGCGACAGCTTCGACGGCGTAGAGCATGATGTGCTCGAACGTGCGCACGGGCGTCAGGTCGTCGGCGCGCCATACTTTCGCTTCCGCTCCGTAGATGTCGGCGCCCGAGGCGATGTACTGCCCATCGCTGCTTGCAGAGAGCGTGAGCACCCAGTCGCCGTGGCGTTCGGGCGACGTTGCCACCAGCTCGCCGGTTCGCCGGTTCCATAGGCGCACTCTGCCGTCCGAGCTGCCCGTGACGATGTGCTTGCCGTCCGGTGTGATGATGGAACTGAAGAGCGAGCCGAGCCCGACTTGCTGCAGCACTCGCCCCGTCCCGAACTCGACCAACTTGACCGTGCCCCACGCGGTTCCGCAGGCGTACACGTCGTCCAGCTTCTGATCTATCCAGTCGATCTGGTACGTATGTATCTTCCGCAGCGTGTAGGAGAACGCGCCGGTCGCCGGGTCGAAGAACTGCACGTGCCCCAGGCTCGTGCCGACCATGATGCGCGTACCCTGAATGTCCGACGCGATCGACGCGACGCCATCGGTGGTGCCGTCCGGCTCGGGTGGCATCTCGAGTGTGTGGACGAGCGAGCCGTCGGTCAGGTCGTACACATAGGCGCTGTCGTCGTCCAGTTCTATCATCGCGACGCGGTTCGTCGGCGTGACGTCGAGACGCATCGCGACGACGGGAGTGAAGATATCGCGCTGCCACGCACCGGTCGAGAGCGACCACACGGAGATGTATCCGTCCCACGACTCGTTGAACGACGCGACGACGAACTGCCCGTCCGGGCTGAACGCGATGTCTTCGATCCACGCGGTTCCCGAGTTCCCAAGCGTGTGTAGCAGCACGCCGTCGGAGAGACGATATACGGTTACAAACGCCTCGTAGCCAGCGTCGCCGAGGTCCGCTTCTTCCGAGAAGAGCACGTATTGCCCGTCGGCGCTTATCTCGATCTGCCGCGTGTACAAGTCGGGGCTGGATCGGATCGTCCGCATGAGCGCACCGTCGGAGAGGCGCCATACCTTCGTCTGCTCGGTGCCGACGAGATCGACGTAGTCCCAACCGACGGTGACGACGAACTGGCCGTCGGGGGTCACCACGAAGCCGTTGATGCTCCAGTCGTGCACCGGGATGATGCGAGCTACGGTGCCGTCGCCCACCCTGAGCACGTGGAGAGAGGCCTCGTCATCGGCGGGCACCGCGACGATGAACTGGCCGTCGGGAGTCATGTCCAGGCCCCAGAACTCGCCGTGGTCGGGGATGGTCTGGTCCGGGTAGATGGTGTGGTCGAACGCCGCTGCTCGGCTGATGCGGGCGAAGTTCGGACGCCTCGCCGTGCGATCGAAGCCGGCCGGTTCACTCGCCGGGCGTGCGCGCAGGTGCGACTCTCTCGCTTTGGTGAGCGCTTGGCGCGCCTCGCGGCGGGCATCTATGTCCTGAGAACGTTTCGCGCTTCGCGCTCGCCGCTGCGGGCCCGGCGGACATCGCCGTCCCGATGGCGAACGCAACTAGGAGCAATCTGGTGAGCATCGCACGACCCCCCGCGAATCTTGGGCACGCCTCTCTCACTAGCAAGCGTACCTGCGCGACTCGACTGATGTAGCATGTTCATAAGGCACGCCGCATGGGCGCACGTGCCGCGGGGGTCACTAAGAGTGAGCCGACCCCCACTTAGCAATATACTCGATCTTGGGGCTATAGCAAGAGTTTGACGCCCTTGGAGCACTGTTTCGGGCCAGCCGGCCGGCTGACCTGTGAGCGGGGTCACAATGGCGCGCGCGAGGGCGTGAGCCACATCACAGAGAGGTGACTGAGAGAGACGACTGGGCGCTCATTGTCAACCACCGGCGAAGTCGGCGAAACCGATCGCGCGGCCTTGATGGCCGAAGCGCTTCGAGCGCCTGGGCGAGCCGCGCGATGACACGCCTTGGCCAGTTCTGCGATGGTGCGCCTAGGCGAGCCCCGCGATGACGCGCTCGGCGAGCGGACCGGCTTCCTTGACGCACGAGTTCACCGCGATGCCGGCATAGGAGTTGCCCGCGACGTACAGCCCGGGCATTTGGCGGCATGCTGCCTCGATGCCGGCGACGCGGCGGGAGTGCCCGACCGTGTACTGAGGGATGCCCCGAGGGTACCTGCATATCCGCTGGAACGTCGGCTCGGCCGTTACTCCCATGGTGGCTCGCAGGCTGTCGAGAACCAGCGCGACGAGCGCGTCGTCGTCCAAGTCGTTCAGCTCGGGCCGGTGCGCTCCGCCGACCATCGTGCGCAACAAGACCGAGCCATCGGGCGCGCGCCCGGGGAATATGCTCGATGTCCACAGACAACCTAGAACGTCGAGCCCCTCCGCCGGTGGAACGAGGAAACCGAAGCCATCGAGCGGCGCAGGCAAGTCGCTCTCGTTGAAGCCGGCGGCCACGACCGATAGCCCGGCGCCGGGGATGTCGCCTAACTCTCGCGCCATGCCCGGCGCAGAGCCGCCGACGATGGGCACTGCGTCCCACGCGGGAACCGCGACGACCGCTGCGTCCGCGTGGGAAGTGCCGCCGTCGGCGAGGGCGAGGTCGACCCCGCCTCCGGGGCGCGGCGTCAACTCCGACACGGGGGTGGCGAGGCGTATCCGGTGGCGGCCGACTGCGCTGCACAGCCCGGCTACCAGGTCGCTCATTCCTCCGACGAACGACGTCAGGTGCCCTGCGGGTCCGGCCGGGCCGCCGACCTGCTCGCCCAGCCGCCGCTCGCGAAGTCTGGCGATCATCGCGCGAATCAGGCTGCCGTGAGCGCTCTCCATCTCGTGCATTCGAGGGAACGCGCTTCTGAGGCTAAGCTCTCGTCCGTCGCCCGCGAAGACGCCGGATACCATCGCCTGGACGAGCACCGTCGCCGCTTCGGGGCCGATGTGCCGCGCCGCGAAGTCGAACACGGTGCGGTCCTCGTCGGGTGGCGCCGGCTCGGAGAACGGCTCGCACGCAAGGTCGAGCTTGCCGCGCCACGAGAGCAGGTCCGACCGCATGAACGCCAGCGGGTTGGCCTTCACCTCGTGCAGCGTGCCCCCGCGGTAGATGTAGCGTTTCTTCGCCGCTTGGCTCGCCGGCATCAGTCGGTCGGCGATTCCGAGGCGCCGAATCAGGTCGAGCGTCTCGGGTACGTTGTCGAGGAAGCCATTCGGGCCTCTTTCGACGGTGAAGCCGCCGCATAGATCCGTGCGGATGTTCCCGCCCGCCTCGTCGCCGGATTCGTACACGGTGAGGTCGAGGTCATCGCGGCGCTCCAGCAACTCGAAAGCCACGCTCAGGCCGGCAACTCCGGCGCCCACTATCGCGATCCGTCTCATGTCGCTCCCACGTCCGTCTCTTGCGGTGGCTGCACAGCCTCGACGACAAGCCCCGCCAGGGCCCCAATGAGGTCGGCGTCGTCATTCAGAGGCGGGGTTCGCTCGAACGTCTGAAAGCCAAGCTCCTCCGCAAGCTCGGCGAACTCACGATCGATTTCTACGAGCGTCTCAATGTGATCCGTGACGAACGATATCGGCACGACTACCACGTCGGTGCATCCTTCGGCCGCCAGTTGCTCCAGCGTGTCGGGAGTGGTGGGGCGCAGCCATTTCTGCGGGCCGACTCGGCTCTGGTAGCTCAGCCGCCATGGAAGATCTGCGCGAGTGCGATCCAGCACGCCCTGTATGGTCGACCCGATCTCGTCGACGTAGGGATCTCCCTGCTCGATGAAGTATTCGGGAAGGCCGTGAGCGCTGAAGAGCATTGTCACCCGCTCGCGTCGGTCGGCGGGCACGGACGCGACCGTGCGATCGATGGTGGCGGCGAGTGCGTCGAGATAGCCGCTCAGCGTCGGCCATCTATCGATCAACGTCAGATCGAATGCGCCGGCGAACGGACCAGCCAACTGCCGCATCAACTCGGCGACGACCGACCCGGTCGATGCCGTCGAGTAGTGCGGGTAGAGCGATAGCGCGACGAGGCGTCGGATGCCACGGTCGGCGAAGTCGGCCAAGGTCTCGGCGACGAACGGATGCCAATATCTCATGGCCGGGGAGACAGTTGCCTCGAGGCCAGCGTGGCTCAGAGACGCTTCGAGAGCCGAAGCCTGGCGCAAGGTCAACTCCAACAGCGGCGACTTGCCGCCGATCAGCCCGTACTTCTTTCGCACCGACGACAGACGCGTCGACACGATCAGGCGGCTGATGAGTGCCTGTCCGACACGACCACCCGGTAGACGGATTATGTCTCTATCGGCGAACAGATTGCGGAGGAACGGAGCGATCGCATCGGGCGAGTCCGGTCCGCCCATGTTTAGCAGCATAACCCCGATGCGCTCTGCCATTATCGGCGTTCCCCCACCCACCTGTCGAGTCTACGTCTAGACCGTTCTTGAGAACGTCGGCTTGTTCGCCTGTTGCTCTCTGAGCCGCGCGTCGAACAACATCGCGACATTGCGGATGAAGAGGCGGCCCAATTCGGTGACGACGATCTCGTTCGGACTCACCTCGACGAAACCGTTCTCGACCGGCCCGTCCGGTGCCGAGAGTCCTTCGAGCGCATCGGCGAAGTAGTCCGTGAACGCGATCTCGTGGCGCGCTTCGACGTCGGCGAACCCGACTCTCATGTTGCACATCAGCGACGTGATGACCGAGCGCCTTACCACGTCGTCGTCTGTCAGGACGACCCCGCGTTCGATCGGGAATCTGTCGGCGTCGATGGCTTTCCGGTGGACGTTGAGCTTCTTCGTGATCTGCGCGTACGTGCCCGACACGTCGCCAATGCCGGAGATCCCGCACGCTATCATATCCGGCGCGAGCCTGGTCGTGTACCCCATGAAGTTCCTGTGCAGGCTGCCGCTGCCGACGGCCAGCGCCAGTTCGTCCTCCGGCACGGCGAAGTGATCCATCCCGATGGCGGCGTATCCCGCGTCGAGGAACATCTGCCGTGCCGTCAGGAACAGCTCGATCTTCAGCTCGGCCGGCGGAAGCATATCCTCAGTGATCGCCTTCTGGTGCGGCTTTATCCACGGCACGAACGCATAGCTGTAGCATGCGACTCGTTCGGGACGCATCTCGATGACCGAGCCGATCGTCCGCCTGAACGAGTCGAGCGATTGGCTCGGCAGGCCGTAGACCAGATCGACGTTGATCGACTCGAAGCCGGCCTCCCGCGAGTATCCGAATATCTCGCGCGTCTGCTCCTCGCTCTGATCGCGGTTGATGAGGTCCTGCACCGCCGGGTCGAAATCCTGCACGCCCATGCTCAGGCGGTTGAAGCCTAGCCCGCACAACAGATCGATCTGCTCGTGCGTCGTGACCGGCGGATGCACCTCTATAGCGACTTCGGCGTCGGGCGCAACGTCGAATCGCTCGGTGACGACCGATTGCAGAGCCTGTACCTGCTCAAGCGTGAGGTGCGTCGGCGTGCCGCCGCCCCAGTGGTACTGGATGACTCGCCTGCGGTTCGGAAGATGACGTGCGACAAGGTCGATCTCGCGCGCGAGATAGCCCAGATATCGCTCGACTACGTCCGCTCGTTGGGTCACGACGACGTTGCATGCGCAGAACGAGCACCGCTTCCGGCAGAACGGCAGGTGCAGGTAGAGCGAGAGCGGCTCGTCGGCCTGATCGTCGGCGCGGGCCAGGCCCGCCGCATACTGGTCGTGCCCCACGTCGTCGGCGAACAGGTTCGCGGTCGGATACGACGTGTACCGCGGACCGGGTTTGTCGTGCCGTTTCACCATCTCGACCGTTACGGCCGGGCTGCTCGCCCCATCGCTCATCGTCAGTCTCCTTTGCCACCGTAGCGGTGCACGGCCTCGATCAGCGCATGCACCGATTCGATGGGCGTTCCCAGCATGATCCCGTGGCCGAGGTTGAAGATGTGGCCGGGCACTTTCCCGGCTTCGTCGAACACTTCGGCCACGCGACGGTCTATGCGGTCTGGGTCGGAGAACAACACGCACGGATCGAGGTTGCCTTGCACGGCGACGTCCGGCCCGAGCACGTCTCTGGCGGCCGAAAGAGACGTGCGCCAGTCGATGCCGACGACGTCCGTGCCCAACTCCCGCATCTGCGGCAGGAGGCTTCCGGCGCCGTTGGCGTAGTAGACGATCGGCACGCCCGACGGCCGCAGGTCGGCCACGATGCGCTTGAGGATCGGCACCCCGTATTCGGCGTAGTCCGACGGTCCGAACAGGCCCGCCCACGTGTCGAACAGTTGGACCACATCGGCGCCGGCCTCGATCTGCGCCAAGAGGTAGTCGGTGACGGTTCGTCTCAAGAGATCGAGCAGCTCTCGCGCAACGTCGGGCGTCTCGCCGAGCATCCGGCGCAGGGCCGGGAAATCCTTGGATGAGCCGCCCTCTACCATGTACGTCGCGAGTGTGATCGGCGCTCCCGAGAAGCCGATCAGCGGCGTCTTGCCGCCGAGTTCGCGCTTCAGGAGGCGCACGGCGTCCATGACGTAACCGGTCTCGGCGACCGGGTCCGGCTGATGCAATTCGCGCAGGTCCTGAAGCGTCCTGATGGGCTTGGCGAACGTCGGTGCCGGGCTGAACTCGACGGGGCACCCCATCGCATCGACCGGGATCAGTATGTCCGAAAACAGGATCGCAGCGTCGAACGGGAATCGGCGAAGCGGTTGGAGAGTCACCTCGGCGGCCAATTCGGGCGTGTGGCACATCGTCATGAAGTCGTGCTTCTTGCGAAGCTCTCGGTATTCCGGCAGATAGCGCCCTGCCTGCCTCATGATCCACATCGGCGTCCTGTCGACGGGCTGTCGGAGGCACGCGTCAACGTATCTGCTGTTCTGCTCGCTCATGCCGTTTCCTTCAGTGCCGTGCGCATGGCCGTCAGCGTTCGGTCGACGTCGTCATCGGAGTGCGCCGCCGAGACGAACCCTGCCTCGAACTGCGACGGGGCTAGGTAGATCCCCTGGTCGAGCATCGATGCGAAGTAGCGATTGAAGAGATCGGTGTCGCATTTCGATGCGGAGGCCCAATCGGTGACCGGTTCGTCGGTGAAGTACAGAGCGTGCATCGCGCCGACTCGCTGCGGCTGAGCGACGACTCCGGTCTCCGCGACCGCCTGGCGCGTGCCCGCCTCAAGCCTCGCGGCCTGAGTCTCCAGCCTGTCGTAGATCGACGGATCGTCCCGTAGAATGTTGAGGGTCGCCAGCCCCGCTGCGACCGCCACCGGGTTCCCCGATAGCGTGCCCGCCTGGTACACAGGCCCGTCCGGTGCCATCTGACGCATCAGGTCCTCGCTGCCGCCGTACGCCGCCATCGGCAGCCCGCCGCCGATCACCTTGCCCAGCGTTGTCAGGTCTGGGACGATGCCATAGCGTTCCTGCGCACCGCCGAGTGCAACGCGGAACCCCGTCATCACCTCGTCGAGGATCAGGAGCGCACCGTGCCTGGTGCACAGATC
>CAZSJP010000145.1:0-8581 GCA_964606675.1 uncultured bacterium | reverse complement strand
GGGTGGGCGGGCGACACGCCGAGGTCTTCGAGAGCGGGCACAAGTGCGTCGTCGTTGAAGATGGCGGGCATGCCGCCGCCGTGTTTGATCACGACGGAGCTCGCGCGGACCAGCGCCTCCGGCGAGTCGCGATGCAGCCGGGTGGTCAGGAGGGGGTTGGTCATCTCGTTTCTGCGGTAGCTCTCCAGAAGGATCAGCGAGAGCGGGTTCGTGCCGTCTTCGCCTTCCGGAGTGAACCCGCCGATGACGATGTTCTGCAGCCAGTGGTTCGTCGCGTCGAGGCCGTCTCGGTTCGACCCTAACTGCGAGGATGTGTAGTGCCTGGTTCGCCGATCGGAATCGGCCTCTTCGTCGGCGCGAGCGTCCGTGCGCTGTTCGTCCGTGAGTTTCGCCCTTTCGTTGAACTTGAGGCAGAAGCAGTCGACCAGCTCCGCGGCATCGTCGACGGTCAGCCGCTCCTCTACCAGGTCCGCCTCAAGGTAGGGCCACGCGTACTGGTCGAGCCGTCCGAGCGCGTTGCCGTTCATCGTGGAGTGAAAGATCATGTGCAGCAGCCAGGCCGATTGCAGTGCCTGCCAGAATGTCTCGGCCGGCCTGGCGGGTACCCGGCGCAGGTTCGCCGCCATCCGACGCAATTCGTCCGCCCGGTCAGGTGGGGATGCGGTGTCGGCGTCGGCGTCGCACCGCTCGGCAAGTCGCTCGGCGAACGCTATTACACCGTCGAGCGCGACGATGACCGAGTCGAAGAACGCGCGCTCATCCGGGTCGCTCGTCGTGCCGCGCAATCTCGCGGCCTCGTCCCCGATCCCAAGCAGACCCACTCTGAGCAGCTTGGGATAGTCCGGCACTATGTGGCCGAAGACCGACCCGATCCCGAGGCCCACGCGCGACGCCGCCTCACGTTCGTCGGCAGTGGTATAGTCCGGGAAGCCGCGCTCGAGATGCACGCGCGGGTTCTCCAGCGTCATCGAGCCGGCCAGCAACTGCCCGTCCCACGTTTGGGTGGACATTCGCGAGAGCTTCAGTGCCAGGGCGTGCGCCTTGCGAACCGGCAGCGCCTCGTTCATGTGAGTCTCGTCGATGCGGTCGGGGCATTCCCATCCAACCGGCGGCACTGCCATCGCATCGCGCACACGCGTCCGCAGATCGTGCACGCGCTCGGCATCGAGCCGCTGACTGAGAAAATCGACCCATCCGTCGAGGCTCCCAGGTGCGTTCGTCTCCACGCCCGGGGCATCGTAGCTGCCCCTCGCCTCGTCCACTGTCGACATGCAAGCGTCCTCTTCGGACTATGGTTACGAACTGCCTTCGTGCGCCAGCCTGTGGAGCGCTGTACTGAGGATACGCGTCCCTCGCGTGCAGGCACAAGGCGAGCGTTGGTGGCGGCATTGCAGCGAGGGCCGCCGACTGTATCTTCATATCTGACACGCGATACACACAACACGCCGACGAGGAGAGATGACTATGGTGGTCCACGCCCTCACCAACTGCATGACCGAGCTTGCATTCAGAGCCGGATCGACCTACCGCGACCCGTACAACGAGATCGAAGTCGACGCGGTCTTCACCGGGCCGGGCGGATCGAAGATCAAGGTCCCCGCTTTCTGGGCCGGGGACGATCGGTGGAAAGTGCGTTTCGCAGCGCCAAGCTCGGGCGAGTGGCGATTCGAGACGATCTGCTCGAACACCGACGACGCGGCATTGCACGGGCAGACCGGATCGGTCGTCGCTTCGGACTACGCGGGCGACAACGACCTCCTCAAGCGCGGCCGACTTCGCATATCCGGGAACAAATCGTATCTGGAGACCGCCGACGGCAAGCCGTTCCTCTGGTTGGGCGATACCTGGTGGATGGGGCTGTGCCGACGCATCGGCTGGCCTGAAGGTTTTCAGGCGCTGGCCGCCGACAGAGTCGACAAGGGCTTCTCGGTCGTCCAGATGGTCGCCGGCCCATATCCCGATATGCCGCCCTGGGATGAGCGCGGCGAGAACGAAGCCGGACACCCCTTCACGGCGGACTATGCCTCGATCAACCCGGACTACTATGACATGGCGGACCTGAAGATCGGCCACCTTGTCGGGGTTGGGTTGCTGCCGTGCCTGGTTGGCATGTGGGGCTACCATCTTCCCTACATCGGCCTTGAGAAGGTCAAGCGTTACTGGCGCTACATTGTAGCTCGGTATTCGGCCTACCCGGTGGCCTGGTGCATCGCCGGCGAGGCGACCATGCCGTGGTACATGGCTCCAGCGGAGGAGAAGCCGGGCAACGCGGCGCTGCAGATGACCGCGTGGACTGAGGTGACTCGCTACGTCAGGGAGATCGATGGCTTCGACAACCCGATCACCATCCATCCGGGCGATTACGGCAGGAAGCAGGTCGAGGACCCGTCGGTGCTGGACTTCGAATGGCTGCAGACCGGCCATGGCGATCGTGCGGCAGTGCTGAACAATGCCAAGACGACCACGATCGCCGTCAACGAGATGCAGCCGAAGATGCCGGTCGTGGTCAGCGAAGTGAACTACGAAGGCATAATGGGGTACTGCTGGCAGGACGTGCAGCGCATGTGTTTCTGGACGTCGATGCTGAACGGCGCGTGCGGCCACACGTACGGCGCGAACGGCATCTGGCAGGCCAGTACCGAGGACGAGCCCTACGGACCGTCGCCGCACGGACGGTGCTGGGGCAACACGGCGTGGCCGGAGGCGGCTCAGTTGCCGGGTTCGGCACAGATGGGCTACGGTCGCCGCTTGCTTGAGGAACTGCCCTGGTGGGAGATGACGACGCATAACGAGTGGATCGATCCGACGTGGGATGGCGAGGACGTGAATCGTCCCACGATGGCAGGGATTCCCGGCAAACTGCGCGTCGCGTTCATCCCCCGCATATGGGACCCGCCGGTCATAAAGGGCATCGAGAAGGGCGCCGCATACGACGCGTTCTATATGGACCCCACGAGCGGCGAACGGCTGGAGATCGGCGCCGTGGCACCCGATGCCGACGGGGCGTGGCAGCCACCCGTGCCGCCCGAAGTGCACGATTGGGTGCTTGTGATGCAGGCCTGATGCCGACGCAGACCAATGCATGTCACCGGGATAGCGCCGGGCGGGGCACGACATCCTGCCCGGCGCCCGTCGTTGTGGCAGTGAGGTTTGTTGCATACCTTACACAACGGTGCGGTGTCAATTCTTGCCGGGATGGCTCTCTATGCTCGAAACCGAGGTCTGCACGTGCCGGGTGCACGGTGGTCCAGACGGCCCGTCTGAGACGATAGCTCGCTGGGCGGGCCGTGGCGAGCCTCTAGATGCCGTCGGCATCCCGGCCGGCCTGACCCCCGGCAACCCGGTCACTGTGCCGGCGATAGAGCTCTCGGCGGGCGTGTCGCCGATACGGGTCGAGATCGCCGGACGGACTGACCTTGATGTTGCGTGGTCCGATGCGACGCCCGCGGGTTCCGGCGTCGTGCTCTGGCCGGAACCCGATATGCCGACGACTTGGGATGCGACCTTCGACTTCACCGACAGCTCGATCGACCGTCCCCGCGAGCTGCACCTGCGTCTTGGCGTCGCACGCATGGCGCTGGGACGATCTGCAAGGGCCGCATCTCTCGCCCTTAGCGCGCTCCTTGGCCTTGCATCCCTCAGCGCGCTGGTTTCCTCGATACAGAATGACGCGACGGCGCTGTTCATCTTGGCCATCGCGGCCGCCGTCGGTGCGTTTCTTGCCAGCCCGACGGTTGTGGGCAGGGCAGCCGTTCGCCATCGCAAGGCGTTTCTACTCAGCCCGCGGGAGCCGAGCGTTCTCACGTTGCCGGAGATCGTAGCGAATCCCGCGACGAGCCTCTCCGACGCGGTGGCAGACCCCGCCATACGAGACTTCTGTACGCGCCTTGCCGAGAGCCTCTCCCAATTGTCGATCCTCGGGCTGGCCTCGCCGATCAGCCTCGACGAGGGCTATGTGCCCGTGACGCTCCGGATTCGGCGGAAGTCAGGCGTCCCGATGACGGTTCCGCTGGAGGCATATACGGAGGTGGATCAGCTCATCGACAGCGATCTGCGTCTCCGCAGCCTGCTGGGCGACGAGACGCTCAGCCCAGAGGAAGCGTGGCGGCAACATTCGCGACTGACAATAGTGGGCGACGTCGGCACGGGGAAGACCACTGTCTTGCATCGGCTGGCGTGCATTCTGGCGCGAGGCCCCGTGCTATGGTCGAACAGTGTGCCCGTGTTCCTTGAGCTCCATCAGTTGGCACGGAGGCCCGATCTCGCGGGCAATCCCCTGGAGAGCCTTCGCGACGCTGTGTGCGAGGCTATTGCAGGTGAGGGAACCGACGAAGAACACCTTGCCCATGTCGGCGAACTGGTCGACAGGCTCATAGAGGATGGCGAGCTGACGCTTCTGTTCGACGGCCTGGACGAAGTGAGCGCTCCTGCCGGCGAAGAGCATCGCCTCCTCGACGCGTTGCTGGCGGCGATCAGCCGCGCGGCCCTCAGGTGGCCGAACGTCCGCATGGTCGTTACGTGTCGCAAGGCCAGCATGGACCGTTACCGGCGCCTTCCGGACACATTCGTTGCCGCGGAGACCGTGCCGTTCGACGACGCCAGTATCCGAAGTTTCGTGCGGCACTATTTCGCCGCGAACCCAGAGCAAGCCACCCGCCTTCTGGACGAGATCCAGCGAAACCCTCGCATCCGTGGTCTGACGACAACGCCGCTTCTGCTCGCGCTGATGACTCTGATCTTCGAGCAGCGCGGGAGTCTGCCTCAGCGCAAAGCCGAGACCTACAGGCGGTGCGCCGCCCTGCTGCTTCGCGAGTGGGACGAGGGTCGTGGGATTGAGCGCAATTCCCAGTTCCCGGCCGAGCACAAGGAGGAGTTCCTGCGGCGTCTGGCGTGGGACCTGCACTCAGCTGGCTCTCGGTACATCCAGCACGCCGATCTCCTGTCGATGCTGAATGACTTCCTGCCCAGCGTCGGCCTCAGCCCGAGCAGAGCCCTCGACCTCTTGGTCGAGATCACGTCGGTACACGGGCTCGTGCGCGGTTACGACGACAACTGGTACGGCTTCGTTCACTTCGCCCTGCAGGAGTATTTCACCTCCGAGTGCATCGAGCGCCGTTGCCCCGTCGCCGAGGCCATCGCGGACAGGCACCGGGCATGGTGGCAGGAAGTGATACGCCTCTACGCTGGGCGGGGCGATTGCTCCAATCTGATTCGCGCGCTTCTGAGGGAGCCGGAAGACCTCTTCCACACGAACTTGCGCCTGGCCGGCGAATGCGCGGCAGAGGGCTCGGCCATCCAGCCGGATCTCTACCAGCGGCTCCTGACGCAGATCCGCGACACGGTGCGGACTCTGCGCATCCCGCAGGTCGATGCCAAGTTCTGGCAGGTGCTGGTGCAGGCGAGCGGGCCGGAAGCAGCCGAGTTTGCGTGGGGCGGCGTGGCCGATGGGATGGTGTCGATCGAAGCGCGGCTGGCTATTCTGGAACAGATGCGGCAGTGGCCATGGGAGAGCATCGCCGACGAAGCCGTGCGCAGGCTGACAGACGAGCAGCTCGCAACCGAGATCAGGGTCGCCATTGCCGATCTTATAGCCACTTCCGGCGGCCCCGGAGTCCGAGACCAGCTGTTCGATGCGGCGACCAACGGCAGGAGTGAGCCTAGCGTGAGAGCCGCGGCTGTCGCGGCCCTCGGACGTCTTGGCGACAAGGAAGCCGTCGGCCCGCTTGCCGAATTGGTGTTCCGTGAGGACCTCCCGACCGAGGTCAGGATCCAGGTAGCCTCCTCGCTGCGGCTGTTGGGTGCGACGGGCCTCGGCGATCGCATGCTGGCACTGGTCAACGATTGGCACGTCGAAGCATCGGTCCGCGCGAGTATGGCATCGGTCGTGGGCGACCTCGCCGGGGAACGGCACGTACAGGGCATGGTCCGTGCCCTGGACGAATCGAAGCTCCCTTCAGCGGTGGCGACGGCTCTGGCGATGTCTCTCAGGGCAGTACACTCGGCGAGCCTGGCGAACGACCTTATGTCGCTCGTCGAAGCTCCTCAGGTGGACTATGGCGTTCGGCTGGCTATAGCGGACGCGTTGGGCGCCGTCGCGCGCGCTGAGCACCGCGATGCACTCCGCGCACTGAGCGTCGCACGCAGCAGCGATGAACCGATCAGGCAGCGGCTGGCCATCGCGTCCGGTGCCGTCGGCGATCCCGATGCGATTCCTTCGCTGGTGGTTCTCTTGCGCGACGACACCGTTCGTCCGCATCTTAGGCTGGAAGCGGCGAGGATACTGGGCACGTCCCCGGACGAGGAACTCGGCTCGGCGATGCTGGATATCCTGGGTACCGAGGAGATGGACTCGCTGGGGCAGGAACTGGCAGCGCTCGTGCTGACCGCCCGATCGGACCCTTCTCTCGGCGCCGAGTTGGTCGGCAGGCTGAGCGACAAGAGGGTGCCGCTCCCGGCGCGACTCCAGATCGCCAGGTCGCTGGCGAGGCTTGGCTCCGGCGAAGTCGTGGACCGGATGATATCGTTGCTGCCGGACCGCACGTATACCAGGGAATTGCGAAGCACGGTTGCAATCGCGCTTACGCGCTTCACCGATGCGCGGGATCAGATCGCGTTCGAGCGGGTGGCCCGATTGCTGCCGGAGGCAACCGACGTTCCGGAGACAACGACGCTGGCTTGGCACCTCAGCGTCCAGATCGGTCTGCCGATCATGCCGGCGGACGTTGGCGGAACGGAGATAACGTACGACTGGGTCGGCGATGAAGATGAGCTATCAGGCAGTGTGGAGACTTCTGCTTCAGGTCTTCACGGGCAAACGCCGCCACCCGGCGTCTCATGAAGAGGCATCCGGGCCGCCACTCGCCGTGGCGGCGCCTGACGGCGGCGAACCAGAGTGGGTCGGCGACTACCGCGCCGGGATACAGGAATAGCTGGGTACGGTACGCATCTTGGACATGACCGATGCGCTCTCCCTTTCGCAGGTCTACATACCCACCGGGTTGTCCATCTCGTCGAGAGCCGGGCCGGACGTCGAGTCGGTCGAGCGGCGGTTTGTCGACATAGACGAGCAGGCCGGCCTGGACGCCGACTGGCGACGGCCTTCCAGCGTTCTGCCGGGAGGTCCGGAGGATGCGCTTGCGGAGTACCGCAAGATCGCCGTGGTCGGCGATGCCGGTGCCGGCAAGACCACCATGCTTCGGCACCTCGCGACCCGCCTGGCAGCAGGTGAGGTACCCGCGCTGCCTTCCTTGCCGCTTGTTGTAGACCTACACGAACTGGGGCGTTCCAGCCTATTGGGCACGGTCCCCGTCGAGCGCCTGTTCGCGACGTGGATCGCCGAGCACGTGGAGGAGATCATCCCGTCGGCAACCGATGTCGAGGAGTGGGTAGAGAGCCGCTTGACGTCGGGCGAAGCGGTGCTGCTGCTCGACGGGCTCGACGAGGTGGCGGGTGCACTCCAAGACGACGATGGCCCCTACCGAACGGTGTCTCACGCGCTTGCTGCGTTGCCGGGCACGTATCCGGACCTACCGGCGCTGTTCACGTGCAGGCGGGCGCACATCGAGCGGTTCGTCAGCATCCCCAGGGGTTTCCAGGTCCTCGAAACGTGCGACTTCGGCTGGGACTAGGTGCGGAGGTTCGTGGACGTCTGGTTTCGCGACAACCGGGCGACGGGCGAGGTGCTGAAATCGCAGCTGATGAGGAACGTGCGCATCCGCGGACTGGCTGCGAACCCGCTCTTGCTGGCCCTCGTCTGCATTATCTTCCAGCGGCGCGGATCGCTGCCGCAGCGCCGAGCGGACGTGTACAGACGATGTGTGGACGTTCTTCTGGCCGAATGGGACGCCACCCGACACAAGGACAGGTTCCCGAGATTCACGCTGGAGCACAAGGAAGACCTGCTGCGTCGCGTTGCCTGGCACTTCCACGAGAACGGAGTTCGATACGTCGAGCGGGCCGAGCTGAGCGACCTGGTGGCGTCGTTCCTGCCGATGATCCGTCTTTCGAAAGACGATACGGCAGCCATCCTGGACGAGATCAGCGCCCACCACGGCCTGCTAAAAGACTTCGGGCACGACTGGTACGGCTTCCACCACTTCACTCTCCAGGAGCACCTGGCCGTCGAGCAGGTTACGAGCTGGCAGCGGCTCGACGTCGCCATATCGCTGAGGCACAGAAACTGGTGGCGCGAGATCATCAGGCTCTACGCTGGGAAAGGCGATTGCTCGGACCTTGTCCGCCGCTTGGCCGCGGAGACGGAGGACTTGTTCCAGGCGAACCTGTTTCTGATTGCGGAGTGTCTCACCGAAGGTGCGGCGGTTGAGCCCGACCTGCTCAGAAGCGTGCGCGAGGAGTTGACACGCCTCTCGCGGCACCGTTCGCGGCCGGTTGAGAACCGGGGACGAGCAGCGGAGCTTGCCGCGCGATTGCTCCCTGACGACGACTACGCACCGTTCGAGAGATGGATCACCGACGAGCGCGTGCCGGTATCGGGTAGGTTACGTATCGCAAGCCAACTGGCGCACAGCCGCGAATCGGCGATTCTCACGGAACTCACCCGCTTAGTCGCGTCGACCTCGCT
>CAZSJP010000144.1:0-8586 GCA_964606675.1 uncultured bacterium | reverse complement strand
CGGCACGCCGAACGTTGCCGCGCCGGACCCGGCCTCGATGAGGAAGCTGTCGGAATGGCCGTGGTAGCAGCCGACGAACTTGATGACCTTCGCCCTGCCGGTTGCCCCGCGGGCCAGCCTGACGGCGCTCATGCACGCTTCGGTGCCCGAGTTCACCAGGCGAACGACCTCGACCGACGGCACCAATTCGCAGATCAGCTCTGCGATTTCCACTTCGGCCACCGTGGGCGCTCCGAAGCTGGTGCCGCTTTGGGCCGCCTTCGACACGGCCTCAACCACGGCGGGGTGGGCGTGCCCGAGCAGAAGCGGCCCCCACGAGCCGACGTAGTCGATGTATTCCTTGCCGTCGACGTCCCATATATGCGACCCGGACCCGCGCTCTATGAACGGAGGAGTGCCGCCTACCGACTTGAATGCGCGAACGGGCGAGTTGACGCCGCCCGGGATGCGCCGCTGGGCGCGCTCGAACCAGGTGTCGCTCTTGGATGTCATGCCTTGTCCCCGTCAGTGAAGCTGCCGCGCGACGTCTTTGGCGAAGTACGTCAGTATGATGTCCGCACCCGCACGCCGGATGCTCGTAAGTATTTCCATCGTTATCCTGTCAAGATCGACCCAGCCGTTCTGTGCGGCCGCGTGCACCAGCGAGTACTCGCCGGACACGTTGTACGCGGCCACCGGCACGCCGAACTTCTCTTTCGCGCGCCATATGATATCGAGATACGACAGCGCCGGTTTCACCATGATGACATCCGCGCCTTCGTCGAGATCGAGCGCGATCTCGCGCATAGCCTCGTCCGAGTTCGCCGGGTCCATCTGGTAGCCACGGCGGTCGCCGAACTCGGGAGCCGAACCGGCGGCATCCCGGAATGGTCCGTAGAAAGCCGACGAATACTTGGCGGCGTACGACACGATCGGCGTCTCAACGAGCCCGGCATCGTCAAGCCCGGCTCTGATCGCGGCGATTCTGCCGTCCATCATGTCGGACGGGGCGATCACGTCGGCGCCGGCCTGGGCATAGACCACCGACTCGCGCGCAAGGAGAGGCAACGTCGCGTCGTTGTCGACCTCCCGACCCCGCAAGATGCCGCAATGGCCGTGGCTGGTGTACTCGCACATGCAGACATCGGCCCAAACGAGCAACTCCGGCTCGGCCGCCTTCACCGCACGGATCGCTCGCGCGATTATGCCGTCCTCGGCGTATCCCTCGCTGCCGACCGGGTCCTTGCTCTCCGGAATGCCGAACAGGATCACGCCAGGTATGCCCAGCGCTGAGACTTCTTTGCACTCCTCGACAAGCACGTCGACTGACATCCTGCTGACGCCCGGCATCGACGGGATCGGCTCGTTGACGCCCGTACCGTGGCAGACGAACAGCGGCAGAACGAGGTTGTCGACGGACAGCCTGGTCTCGCGGACCATTCGCCGCATGTTCTCCGTGCGGCGCAGCCGCCGCATTCGCACAACCGGGTAGCCACTCATCGTAGAGTTTCCTTCTGCAAAGCGTGCCCGATCGAACTCGCCAGAGCTTCGACCGAAGCGGTCGCCGGCTCGCAATCGGGCTCCCTGCCCGCCTCGCGCACGGCAGCCGACGTCGTCGGTCCTATGCACGCAACCACCAGCGACGCGGGCGCTGCGTCCCAGATTCCGGCTCCCACTCCGCTCACGAACGACCGTGCGGCCGACGGGCTGGCAAATGCTACAGCGTCGATCCGGCCACCGACCATCGTCTCTCGCACGCTTGTTCCATCGAATGCAGCGGGCACGGTATCGTACATTGCGACTTCGGTCACGTTCGCACAGGCCTCGCGGAGGGCGTTTGGCAGCACCGCCCTGGCCTTGCGGCTCTTCGGGAACAACACGCGCGCTCCCGCGAGCGAAGTGAGGCCCTGCAACTCGGCCGCAAGCGCTTCACCGCCGAACGTCTCCGGCATGCAATCGACCTCCCACCCGGCCTGGGCCAGCGCGTCGCCCGTGGCATCGCCCACGGCTGCTATCAGTGGAGGCGACGCGCCCACTTCGATCCCTAGAGCGAGAAGCCGCTCGGCCACCAACGGCACAACCGCGGCGCTGGTTACCACGATCCAATCGAACGTCGTCCATTCGCGCAGTTCGGCGTCAGCCTCAGACCAGTCCGATATCGGCTCGATCGCTATGGTCGGCACGTGCCAGACGTCGAGCCCCTGAGACCTCAGGGCATCGGCGAGCTTGGACGAACCTTCGGGCTGCGTCACGAGCACGCGCGGCATCAGTTGCGCTCCGGCATGGTAGCGCGCCATATGAAATCGAACAGCGCATCGCGTTCGGCCGGTGCGTCGGATGGCGAGCACTCGTGCACAAGGTTCCTGTAGACGGCTCCGTCTATCGCACCGAGGATGTGTGCAGCCGTGGCGGCCGGGTCGATAGGCCGCAGCTCGCCCCGCTCGACGCCACGAGCAAGCTGGTCGACAACGACCTTGTGAAGCTCGGACCGCAAGCCGTACAGAGTGTGCGAGCGATCGGCGCACACCGAGCCTTCCTCGCGCTTCCACAACTGGAAGAACGCGGGGTACTTAAGCATGAACGACATCAGGTGCACTGCAACGGCGCGGATGTTGAGCTTCACGTCCTCGCGCTCGCGGCACGATTCGCGCAGCACGGTGACCAAATGCTGAAGGCGCGACGCTATCACTTCGCCGTACAACTCATCCTTCGATCCGAAGTAGTTGTATATAGTCCCCTTCGCGACATGCGCCCGTCCGGCGATGTCGTCCACGAGTACCGCCGCGAAACCGTGGGTGCTGAATAGCTCGGACGCTTCAGCCAGGATGCGTTCGCGCTTGGCGGAATTGCCGTTGCCGGCGTTTTCAGACATCGCTCGCGCTCTGGTCGGCATCGCCGGCCACGCCCATCAGATCGTGTCCGCCGGCAGCGATAAGATCGCGGGCCAGTTCGCGGCCGAGTTCGTCGGCTCGCCCAGGCGGCCCGACCACGTTGCGCTCTATCAGTTCGGACCCATCGGGTGCCGCAGTGATCGCTTCAACGGTCATCTCGCCGCCCGAGATGCTCGCCAACGCTCCGAGCGGCAGATGGCACCCGCCGCCAAACTCGGCCATGAGCGCTCGTTCCGCCGCCACGCGCGACGCCGTTTCATCGTCGTTAAGCGGCGCCAAAAGCTCGGCGACGTCCGCATCGTCCGCGCGCGCCTCGACGGCGATCGCTCCCTGGCCCGGAGCCGGCATCATCTCGGCAGTCGAGAGCGCCTGCGTGATCCGATCGGCCAGTCCCAATCGCGTGAGGCCCGCCGAAGCGAGCATGATGGCGTCCGCTAGTCCCTCGTCGAGCCGCTGCAACCGCGTGGGGACGTTGCCCCTGATCGGCACAAGTCGCAGATCGCTCCGCAAGTGGAGCAGCTGAGCGCCACGCCTCACGCTGGACGTGCCGACTGTCGCACCATCGGGCAGGTCCTGCCAGCATGTTGCCGCAGCGGCAACAAGCGCGTCGCGTGGGTCCTCTCGAGGGAGCACCGCGACGATGCGCGTTCCGTCCGATCGTGCGCTCGGCAGGTCCTTGAGGCTGTGGACGGCTATGTCGATCGAGTCGCCCAGCAAGGCGGTCTCGATCTCTCTCGTGAAGACGCCCACGCCGCCGAAACTCGGAAGCGGCGCGTCGGTCTTCCGATCTCCGGTGGTCGTGATGAGAACCTGCTCGGCGGCGCGGCCGGCATTCGCCGACTCGAACAGGCGTTGCACCAAGTCGGCCTGCCATCTGGCGAGTTGGCTTGCCCGCGTTCCGATCCTGATAACTCGTGCGCTCATGCAGAGTTGTCCAATCCAAACAGGCGCCGCACCGTATCCAGGCGAAGACGCCCCCACTTGCCGTCTTTGGGGAACTCACGCATCTGGGCGAGCGGCTGGTGCAGTATCTTGTTGGTAAGCCCCACCGTGAACTTCTCCAGCCGCGCTCTGTCTTCCTCGGAGAACTGGCTGCCGTAGCGGTCGATCTCCGCCTTGCGAATCTCCTCGACACGGTCGCGTAGCTCGCGGATCATCGGCTTGAGCGACAACGACTCGAACCAGGCGGCGAACTCGCTTACCTCTTCGGCCACTATGCTCTCGGCCTTCGGGATGTCCTTCCGGCGCCGTGCGAGATTCTGTTCTGTCAGCGCCTTGAGGGCATCGAGATCGTGCAGGAACACCTCTCCAAGCCCGTTGATCTCGGGGTCGACGTCGCGTGGCATGGCCAAGTCGACAGCCAACAGCGGCTTGTTCGGCCGGTGCCTCACGACGCGCTCCACGTCGGCCTTCAGGAAGAGCAAATCGGGTGCGCCGGTGGCGGTGATGAGGATGTCGGCATCGACGAGCGCTTCGAGGCGATCCTCGAACGGCACGGCCTCGCCGCCCAGTTTCTCGGCGGCATCGGCGGCCCGCTCGTACGTCCGGTTCGTGACCATGAGCCGCCCGATGGAGCAATCGACCAGGTGCTCGGCGGCCAGGCGTCCGGTCTCCCCGGTGCCGACCACCAGCGCCGTTCGGCCTTCGAGGCTGCCGAACACTTTCTCCGCAAGGCCGACCGCTGAGGAACTCAGCGACACGGTTCCCTTGCCCAGGTCGGTTTCCGTGCGGACGCGCTTCCCGGCATGCAGGCCCGACTGAAATAGCCTGTTCAGCACGATGCCGACGCGATTCGACGACTCGGCGAGAGCGTACGATTGCTTCACCTGCGAGAGTATCTGAGATTCGCCCACGAGTTGCGAATCGAGCCCGCCGGCAACGCGAAACAGGTGCTCCACCGCCGGACCGGCTGTAGAGGTGTACGTCCACTCCTCGCGGCGCATGATATCGACGCCCTTGATCCGGTCTAGTTCCGATCGAATCCGGGGCACGGCGGCGTCTGGGTCGGACGCAACGGCGTACACGTCTGTGCGATTGCACGTCGAGAGCAGCACGCACTCGGCAACCCCGACCACGCATTCAAGCGTCGACATCGCCTCGGCAGCCTGCTCGTCCGAAAATGCCACGGCCTCGCGCACCTCGACGGGGGCCGACGC
Organism: uncultured bacterium; assembly: GCA_964606675.1. Classification (GTDB taxonomy): domain Bacteria; phylum Latescibacterota; class MWCZ01; order MWCZ01; family MWCZ01; genus CAZSJP01. The sequence goes on along the minus strand of CAZSJP010000144.1, from coordinate 3,560 downwards.
GTGGTTCAGGCCGAGAAGGACGATCGAGTCTTCCGATTGCGTCACTGTATCAGGTGAAGGCATGGAAAGATGAGAACCACAGGTTTACAGCGATGGTGGAACAGACGAGGAATACGAAGCCGAATATGGATATCGAGACCAGCCGGACGCTGTCGCCCCAGCCATAGCGGCGCGCCAGGACGACCGCGGCGTAGAGCAGCCAGACTGCCGCCGTGAAGACGACTTTCGGGTCGGCAAGCTCCATCCCGTACTTGTCCGGCACGTTCGGCATCCACATCACGCCCAGCAAGATGGCGATGGTGAGCATGAACAGCCCCACCGTGGCGGCTCGGTCGTGCATGCTCGCCAGCGTATCGAGCGACGGTAGCCGCTCGTAGATGATGCCGAATCGGCTGACCTTGAGCTCGTGATGGAGCATGAGATAGAGCACGCCGTAGACTGCCGAGAGGGCGAACCCGACCAGCCCGAATGCCGCGCTGATGGTGTGCGCCCCGAATAGCGGGCTGCGGAACAACTCGTTGTACGTCCCCGAGTGACCGATGAACGCGGAGGACGCTATCTGCGCGAGAGTCGCGATGCCCAGCGCGAACCACCCGGTCGCCTGAGTGCGAACGTTCCGCTCGATGAACCAATACACCAGCCCGAGGCCGAGCGCGACAGTCGTGAGCGACTCGAAGACGGTGGCCAGCGGCACGTGCTCGAACCGGACGATGCGGAGCGCGACATAGAGGACGTGCACGGCGAGCGTGCCCCCCAGGAAGCGCGGCAGAATCCGAGCGAGCACCGGCTCGTCCCTGAAGAACACAACGGCGTACCCTGCCGTCAGCAGAGCGTACGAAAGTGGCAGGAGGCCCGTGATCAGGCCCAGCAAGACGTCCAACTCAGGCCCTCCGTCGCGAAGATTACGGTTGCACGAGAGACGAGAACTGACCGGTCAGTTCAAGCCATAAAAAATACGGCGATGCCCGCATCGGGTCAAGCATGGTGGTGGCGTGGCCGGAACCGGGAGGTGTAGCGTGCGCAACGTGCGCGTAGCGCACAACGCACGACCCACAGGCGACCACGCCGAAGAGCGCTATATTACGCGCAACGAGCTACGCGTGTTCCTCGGCGCCGGCCTTCAGCCGGCGGCCGAGGAACTGCAAAGTCGCCGTTAGGCGACTACGTTCACAGGCGTGATACCGCGCGCGACGAACTCGTGCTCCCGCGATCCGGCGACGATGCGGATTCCGGATGACTTCTCGCTCGATACCGCACCCCGCAGACCGAGACCGTCGTGGATCAAGTCGACGTCGACGCCCATGGTATCGCTTTCGAGCGAGACGTCCGGCAGTCGTATCGACCTGACCCGGTGGGCGAAGACGCCCGAGTCGTCGGCGAACAGGAACTTCGCGTCCGTGCTGCCCCAAGGGCCGGAGACGACGTCGCGCGAGTCGTTGATTACGATCAGGCAGCCCGGCGCGGCCATCACGTACTCTCCGTCTTCCGAATGCAGGACCGACACCGCGTCGGAGGGGTCGGGCGCGCGGGAGGCGGGCATGAGAACCGTCACGAGCCGGTTGAACTCGCCGGCCACAAGCGGTACCGGGTTCGATAGACACAGGCGCGTCACGTGGGCCGCCGCGAGGATCGGCGTCATGCTCTTCGCGGGCTCGGCCGCGTCGGGCCGAACGACCAGGTCGATCTTTTCCTGATCCTTCACTTGCCATTCGGCCGCATCGAGCGGGTTGACGATCAACAGATTGCCCTCGGCGTTGCTCATGGTCAGACCCGAGCAACCCGGCATGGTGTCGACCCGAGTCTCGGCCCATCCGGGGCCGGTCCGCAGCACCCGCCCGGTATGCCAGATCGGAGACCCATGCAGAGCGTCGGCGAATGGATGAACGCGGTCGTAGACGACCATCACGCCGGCCCGGCCCAGCATGACCGTGCGCTCGTGGTACATCGGCATCCAGAACGGCGCGTTGCACTCCGCGGTGACGGCCTGAGCGACCCTTGCGCCCGTCAGCAAGCGCACCTGGAAGTCGAAGCCACCCCAACTACCGACCTTGGCTCTGTTGTTCGGCCAGTCGTCGGGCGAGTAAGCCAGCCACTCCTCGTCGGTACGCGCGGCGAGGAACAGGTTGTGGTCGATGGGGAGCTTCTGCATGTAGCCGTTGTCGACAAGCAGCAGTGTTCCGTCGGCGGCGAACGACGTGACCGAGCCCGTGTCCATGTGGTCGTGCCAGTGCTGCCGCGAGCACCCTAGCATCGCGGCGGGGCTTTCGGGTTTGGTACCGAGCCTCAGCACGGCCTTCTCCGGCGTTCGCGGCCCCGGATACGGCGGCACAAGCGACCACGACTCCTCGCGTATCAGGTCGTGAGCCGGCAATGTCCGATGTGTCACAATGGGCGCGACGGGCGCCGGCTTCGGCTCGGCCGGCTCGGGCCTCCCGAGCAGCGCTTCGCGGCCCATGGCGAAGTAGAACGCCGTCCATGCGATGTGCCACCATCCCAACCGGAACAGCATCGGGTTGTCTATCCGGCCGAACACGGTCGCGATGTTCTCTTCGAGCCAATCCCGCGCCTCGACCCAACGGAACAATCGTTCCGCCGACTGCACGGCGCGACCGGCAAGGTCTCCATCGGTCCATCCGGCGATCATAGAGAACAGTCCGAACCAATCGGGCCAGAGCTCCGCCGCGTGCGAGTCTCCGAATGCCGGTATGAAGCCCAGCGGCAGTATATGCTCGACGCCACGTTCCATCCAGTAGCGGGTGGCGGGGTGCCCAAGCGCCATGTCGAGTTCGCCACGCCGTTTGGCCCATTGGAGCACGTGCACCTGCGCAAACGCCTCGTAGTTCGGCGCTCCCTCGATGTTCTCTCCGAACGCCCACCACTCGCGCCACACCTCTTCGGCTCCTTCGCGGAGTGGAATTGCGTCCCGGGCATCGGGCCAGAGGCGCGATACGACATCGCACAGGTTGGCGGTTGTGACGGCATGATTGAAGATGCGGAAGCCCGGCAGCCGGTCGAAGTGCCCTCGCACGCCCCCCTTGGCCGTGTTGGTCATGACCTCGCACAGGCGCGCGTCGTCCTCAGGCGACAGCCGACCGGCACTTCTCGCGGCAAGCGTTCCGCGCCACGCCGCGCTTGCGGAGAACGCCTGCACGGGTATCGGCATGCGCAAGTAGTCGGCCGCACGCTCGACGTGCGCCGAATCGCCGGTGCAGTCGGCGAGGTACGCGTGGCTCCCGGACAGGAACGACGCTATGTCGCCCACTATTCCCATCTCGCCGTACTTCAGCGGGTCCGCAAACAGGTCTTGCGCGCGCTCATCAAGCGATGCTTCGCATATGCGCTCTATCCATCCGTACGACTCGTCAAGCCAGTTGCTCATGGAATGCATCCCTCATCTCTTCGTCGCCCACTACCAGTCCGGTCCGCTTGTTGGTACGAATCTTGTCGCCGTGCGGCAAGCCGTCGGGAGCCCGGGCGAGGATGGGAACGAATCCGAAGGCCGCTAACGTTCATCACGAGTGAGGGCAACCGACGATTGCGGCCGCGCCGGGCGAGGCGCT
>CAZSJP010000143.1:0-8596 GCA_964606675.1 uncultured bacterium | reverse complement strand
TCTAGTCGCCGAGGATCGGCTGAGGTCGGGTCGTTCAGTCTGTCCTTCTCAAATTCGATGATGAGATCATTCAGCGTCGAAATCATGCCATTTCCTCATAGCCCCAACATGCATTCGAAAGCAATCGAGCGGTCTATTCACGCTAGTACAGTACTGAGATTGCGGCAGTCTGCCAAGCCAAAAAAGCCCGTAGATCGGCTATGCCACCGGCATAGCCGTCCCCTACCGTTTCGTACGTGACAGCGGGAATGCGGTTTCATATTCGTTGATTGTCATGGAAACTAGCGGTCCTCCGCAAATCACCTCCACCCCGCCCAAACTGCTCGACCAAGTGCGGGCCGAGATTCGCCTGCGCCACTACTCCTATCGCACTGAGGAAGCCTACGTTCACTGGATTCGGAGGTTCGTACTTCACCACGGCAATCGCCATCCGCGCGAGATGGGCGCGGCAGAAGTGGGACCGTTTCTGGCGCACCTGCCGAAGAACCGACGGCACATGGCGCGCTCGTCTCTACTCGTCCGCGAGCCGGAAATGCACCACGACCGGCGACACGGTTCCGCCATTGTAGCCGCCTGTTGCTCTCAGGCGGTACTCTCGGCCCGCCACCATGCCGTCGGTGCCTATGGCGCCGGAGTACTCCGCTCGGCCACCCGGCGGAACGCTCATGGTCGCGGAGCCGTCGCCAACCAGCGTTATCCCATCCTCGGCGTCGAGCGTAAGCGTGACGTCTGCATGCTGTTGCGATGTGTTGTACACCACGATCCGAAACGGCAACGGCTCGCCACCGGGCGGCACGATGACCGCCGTCAGGGCCTCCTTGATGCCCCGCGGGTCGAGGTCCCGCTCCGCACCATGCACGTCGATCCACGCGAAAACCTGCCCCGGGTCGGCGTTGGCCACGGAGTCGGGGTCGAAACGTGGCCAGCCCGGCCTCGCGCGGGGTTGTAGGCGGCTAGCGTCCAGCTCGGTCACGAACATGGGTCGGTCGGTCGTCCACACGTGCAGGACGCCGTCTGTGTCCACGGACCACGGCATGCTTTGGTCGTTCCCGACTATGTCGACCGGCCGCGTCTCGGCTGTCGCGCCTGGGACCCGCAGGTACGTCTCGGACTTCGGCACAACGATCAGCGCCGCGCGACCGGTGCCTGGGTCGAACAGATATCCTTCGGCGTCGCCGGGGCCGAGGTCGACGTCGCCAAGGAACCGGCCCTCGCCGATGATCTCCCTGAGTGCCGCGAGCGTCGCATACGCCGGCATCGGGGTAAGGTCGTCGCGGACAAGCCCCCAGGGGCCTGCCGCACGCTCCCATATCGGCGGGAACGCGAAGTAGAAATACCTGTCGATGCCCTCTGCCAACGCGGTGGCCGCCGCTTGCACGAGATATTGCGAGACGTCGGTTTCGCCCCTGATCCGGGAGCCGTGCACGTCGGCTGAGGATCGTTCACCGTTCTCCGACATCCACATCGGCAACAGGCGTCCGGTGTCGCGCATGAGCTTCCGGTGCTGTTCGATACCATCGGCCATGCGCCAGGGGCGCCCGTAGTAGTGGAGGTTGTATATGTCCGCGTAGTCGAGGGCGCCGTTTTCGATTACACGACGCGCCCATTCGGGCGCGAGGCCGGTGAACGAACACGTGAGGATGGCCGCATCCTGGTTGCCGGCCTTGGCGCCGAGCGACGCGGCCTTGAAGAACGCCGCGTACTCGTCGGGCCTGCCGATGAAGTAGCTCGGGAGATCGGCCTCGTTCCAGATCTCCCAGTAGTCGATCTTCTCGCGGAAATGCGACGCGGCCTCCCGCATGGCCAGGTAGGCGTCGTAGGGGTCGCGAGGCATGCGCCTTCTGGCGATGCGGCGTCGCTCTCCCGATGGCGAGTGCGATGCCCAGAGCGGCGTGAACTGGAAGATGGAGAAGACCTGCATGCCGGCGTCGGTCTGTAGGTCGGCGGCCAGTTGGTAGCGCGAGGGATCGAAAGCCTGTCGTTCCGGCGAGACGTGCATCCATGAGAACCTGTCGCGGATGCACGGGATACCCAGTCTGCTCACGACGCTGACGGCGGCAGAGAGCCGCGCCGAGTCTTTGTAGGCCCACGAGAGAGCGCCATCGACTGCAATCGCGTCCCTCGGGCGGCACGGCGTGCCGGGCCGAAGGACGACCATGCTGCTCACCTCGGTTCGCGGCAGTAGCCCTTCCGGAGCCTCGATGCGCCACTCGATCTCATAGTATCCCGGTGCCAGCTCGCCGAAGTCGAACAGATGTCCGGCCCGCGAACTATCCGGCGACCAGTTCCGTCGGACGAGGGTCCGCTCCCACACATCCACCAGTTCCGCCATGATCGCCGTCGGGGGGCCGTCTGCCGGTGTAGATACCTCGAAATGCGCGTCATCGCCCGCGGCGATCACGTTTCCATCCGATGGGCCGACAATGGTAACCTCGGGCGTTTCGCCCCAGGCGACGCCGTCCACCCACGCGATCCGCTCCTCATCGTCGGGCTGCCCACCCCATCGGGTGGCCTTCATGAGACGACAGCCTACCGCTGCGAAAGAGGCATCGTTAGGAGCCCGCGCGACCAACTGCCTGCGCGTCCAGTCCGACGACGAGCCGATCCAGTCTGTCTCGACCTCTTCTGTCAGCCCGCCGTCATCCCGAATCCACCGTATGAAGAACCGCAGTCCGACCGTTCGCAGCAGCAGAGCGCGCGTGTCGGCGGCGAGTTGATATAGCCTTCCGGGATCGCATTCTATCGGGCGGTGCTGCCATTCGACGGGGTCGCCATCCACCATCTCGAACCGAAGGGCCGTTCCCCCGGCGAGGCGCACGACGGAGTCGCGCGTTACCCCGGAGGGCAAGGCAGATGCATCGGTGGCCTCGTCCAAGTCGAATAGCGGCTGTGCGGCAGGGATCGCGCTTGCGGACATCAGGAGTGCTCCCGCGAACAGGAGTGGGGACATGGATCGGCTTCCACATAGCGGGTCTGGGGCAAGTTGCCGTGGCGGCGCCAACCGGCGCGATCGACTAGATCGCCTCGATATTCACGTCGGTAAGGTCGACCGATGGGTATTCCCGGACCTTGGAGAGCACCGCTTCGGCGATCTGTTCCAGGCGCTCGGCGGTGCGGGCCTCGAAACGCATCACCATCGCAGGCTGCGTGTTCGATGCCCGGACGAGACCCCATCCGTCTCCGAACAACACTCGAACGCCGTCGATGTCGATAACCTCGTGCTCCGCCCGGAACGCCTCGACCAGCTCGTCGACAATTCGGAACTTGTCCTCGTCCGCCGTCGGGACACGGAGTTCGGCGGTGCTGACGTAACTGGGAATCGAGTCGGCTATTTCGGCCAGAGACCGATCCGCGCGCGCGAGGATACCGACCAGTCTCACCGATCCGTAGATCGCGTCGTCGTAGCCGTGGAACCCTTCTTTGAAGAATATGTGTCCCGACATCTCTCCGGCGGCCGGAGCGCCGGTCTCCTTCATCCTCGACTTGATGAGCGAATGACCGGTCTTCCACATCACGGGCGTGCCGCCGTGAGCTTCGATGTCCTCGGTGAGCGCTTGGGAGCACTTGACGTCGAAGATGATCGGGGACCCCGGCGCACGCGTCAGCACGTCGCGCGCGAAGATCGCCAGCAGACGGTCTCCCGGCACGATTCTGCCCTCGCTATCGATCGCGCCGATCCGGTCGGCGTCGCCGTCGTAGCCGATGCCGAGGTCTGCGCCGGTCTCCTGCACCTTCGCGATCAGATCGACCAGGTACTTCGGCACGGTAGGGTCGGGCAGGTGGTTCGGGAAGGTTCCGTCGACCCGGCAGTAGAGCGGCACCACCTCGCAGCCGAGGCTTTCGAGCATCGCCGGAGCTATCTCGCTCGCGCAGCCGTTGCCGGCGTCGACTACGATCTTCAGAGGCCGCGGGATGTCGGCACGCGACTGGATGTCGTCGACGTAAGCGGCTAGAATGTCGCTCCGCCGATGCGAGCCGCTGCCGGACTCGAAGTCGCGGCGCTCGATCATCTCTCGCAGGCTCTGTATCCGCTCTCCGTAGATCGAATCGAGCCCGTGGCACATCTTGAAGCCGTTGAATTCGACCGGGTTGTGGCTCCCCGTGATCTGAACGCCGCCGCCGGTGCCCAGTTCCAGTATGCTGAAATAGAGTGCGGGCGTGGGCACTTCGCCCACGTCGTACACGTCGATGCCCGTCGCGAGCAGACCCTCGACGAGATTGTCCCGCAGACGACTGCTTGACGGACGCACGTCGCGCCCGAGTGAAAGCGAGCTTTCGCCTTGCCGGACAAGCTCGGTGCCAAGCGCCCTCCCGAGCAAGCCGACGACCTCCGGGATCAGGTCGGTCTGGTGAAGGCCTCGGACGTCGTACTCGCGGAATATTGCGGGGTTAATCATGATCCTATCCTCCGTTGCGGGCCGCCGGGCGCCGACGTGCTCGGCGTCGCTCGCGGCGCGTCGCACGAGGCCGTGGCCTCGCTCAATACGACAACAGGCCCTGAGGGCGCGGCGTCCCTCAAAGCCTGTCTCGATAGCGTTCGGATGCGGAAGGGGGGACTTGAACCCCCACGAGCGTATAATGCCCACTGGATCCTGAATCCAGCGCGTCTACCAATTCCGCCACTTCCGCGTGGCTCGTACCGATGAACCATGAAATCTAGTCAGGCCCGCGAGTCGTGTCAAGAATGCAGCGAATGGCGCGGTCGACCTCGTGGCGTTGCCTCGCAGCTTACCAGTTGGCGTCGCCGTGCCTATCTTTAGTGCTGAGACATCGTGGCGGGCGTCATGCCCGACCTGATGTTCGCCTCTATGTCCGGAACGATCAGCCGACACGCACCATGGGAGCCGACGTGGCCAGTCCAGATAGCCAGAACTCACCGAACCCGAGGAAGCCCGGGCCGCTGCAATCGGGGAAGATGCGATTCTCCGTTTGGTACGCCGCGACCGCAATCCTTCTGATAATGGCAGTTCGGCAGTACGCCTCGGCGCCACCGGATACATTGCCGTACAGCGATTTCATGGAAGCTGTTGCCGAGAACAAGGTTTCGCGGCTCGCCATCGGCGCCGACACGATCGAGGGGTGGTACCGCGAGACGCACGAGACCGGTTTCGCGGCGGCCGATTTCCGCGTCGTGCGCATGGAAGAGGACCCGGGCTTGCTCAAACGGCTCGATGAGCACGGGGTGGTCTACTACGGCATCGTGCCGAGCCCGTGGCCCAAGGTGATCTCATGGGTGCTCCCGATGGTGCTGTTGATCGGCGTCTGGTTCCTAGTGCTGCGCCGAATGGGCGGCCCTGCAAGCGGAGTGATGTCCGTGGGCAAGAACCGCGCGAAGATATACGTCGAGACGGAGACGAAGGTCACTTTCGAGGACATCGCCGGGATCGACGAAGCGGAGGAAGAAGTCAAGGAAGTGGTCGAGTTCCTCAAGGAGCCGGACAGGTTCAAGCACCTGGGCGGACAGATTCCGCGAGGCGTACTTCTCGTCGGGCCGCCGGGCACCGGCAAGACGCTTCTCGCTCGAGCCGTCGCCGGTGAGGCGGGGGTACCGTTCTTCAGCCTCTCCGGTTCCGACTTCGTGGAGATGTTCGTCGGAGTCGGGGCAGCCCGCGTACGCGACCTATTCCAGCAGGCCAAAGAGCGCGCTCCCTGCATCGTCTTCATCGACGAGCTCGATGCGCTCGGGAAGGCGCGCGGCCAGAACCCGCTCGGCGGCCATGACGAACGCGAACAGACGCTGAACCAGTTGCTGGTCGAGCTCGATGGGTTCGAGCCGAACGCCGGCGTCATTCTTGTCGCCGCAACTAACAGGCCCGAGACGCTCGACATAGCGCTGCTTCGGCCCGGACGATTCGATCGCCAGATAGTCGTCGACCGCCCTGACATTAACGGGCGCGAGGACATTCTGAAGGTCCACTCCGTCAGCGTCGAGCTTGCCGATGACGTCGATCTCAGAACACTGGCCGCCAGAACGCCGGGCATGGTCGGCGCCGACCTGGCGAACGTGATAAACGAGGCGGCGCTCCTGGCTGCTCGTCGCGGGCAAGAGAGAGTGTCGATGCCGGAACTTGAGGAGGCAATCGACAGAGTCGTGGGGGGCCTCGAACGCAAGAGCCGGGTTATGAACGAGACCGAGCGTCGGATCACGGCCTACCACGAAGCCGGCCACGCGTTGGTCGCCGAGTGCCTGGAGAACACCGACCCGGTGCACCGAGTCACGATTATACCGCGCGGCATCACCTCTCTCGGTCACACGATGTACCTACCGACGGAGGACCGATACCTGATGGCGACCGAGGAGCTGTCCGACCGTCTGGCCGTGACGCTTGGCGGCCGGGTGGCCGAGGAGATCATCTTCGACGAGGTATCCACCAGCGCCGGGCAAGATTTCCAGCGCGCATCGCAGATCGCCCAGCACATGGTCAAAGACTACGGAATGAGCAGCCTCGGCTTGGTGAGCTACGGTGAGATGCCGTCGATGATGGGACAGCAAGTGCCTGGCACGGCGCGGACTTATAGCAATGAAACGGCGGCGGAGATCGACGCGGAAGTCCGGCGGATCATCAACGAGAACTACGAGCGAGTCACGGAGTTGCTGGCCACCCACAAAGACCCGCTCCACACGGTTGCCGAGCGCCTGATGGAAGAGGAGAATCTAACCGGAGAGGCTCTCCGGGCGGTGCTGCGAGAGGCCGGGGTGCCTGTCACGCACGAGAACTGACGCCGGGCTACTGAACGTCGGTCGTGTGAGAGCGCCTCAAGCCGGGGTCGGCAACGCGGAATGCATCCTTGACGATGTCCAGCGCCTCCTCGGGCGAGTCGGCGTACTTGAAAAGGTCCAGATCCTCGGGACTGATCATCCCCCAATCGGCCAGCGCCTCGATCCGTATGACGCGGTCCCAGAAATCCCTGCCGTAGATGACGATTGGGATGCGCTTGTCTACCCGGCCGGTCTGCGCGAGAGTCAGCAACTCCATCAGTTCGTCCAGCGTGCCGAAGCCGCCGGGGAAGATTATGGCCGCCTTCGCGCGGTGGATGAACCAGAACTTTCGCATGAAGAAGTAGTGAAAGTCGAATGACCGATCGGGATCGATCCACGGATTCGGTTCCTGCTCCGTGGGCAGTTGTATGTTCAGGGAGACGGCTCTGCCCCCGGCCTCCGCGGCGCCTCTAGTGCCCGCCTCCATGATCCCACCGCCGCCGCCGGTGCAGACGACGAGACGCTCCTCTTCGGGCAACTCCGCCGACCACTCGGTGATCATTCCGGCAAGCTTCCGCGCCCCTTCGTAGTACTTCGCCATCTCCAACTGTCTCCGCGCTCGAAGGACGTCGGTCTCTCCCGCTCCCCATTCCTCCAACTCCGCCAGTTCGCGCTGCGCCCGTTCGGCATCGATCAGCCGTGCCGAGCCGAACATGACCACGGTATGCCAGATGCGTTCGCACGCAAACCGCCGCTCGGGTTCGAGATACTCGCTGAGTATGCGTATGCCGCGGGCTTCGGCGCTGTCGAGGAAGTCCTTGCGCTGGTAGGCTCTGGGTACCGATCGCGACATATGGCCGCCTTTCACGCGGAGTGCATCGGGCTGCGGATGAGCCTGTGGGGCGGCGGCCTAGAGCGATCCGCCCGAGCGACGCTTCGGGGTGACGCCGAGCCGGTGGAGCAGCTCCAGAGTGACGTCCATGTACGCTTTGGCGCCGGACGAGTTCCTATCGTACGTCACGACGGGTTTGCCGTAGTAGCTCGCCTCGTTGACGCGCACGTTGATGGGTATCATGGTGCCGAAGACGAGGTGTTTGAACTTCTCTCGCAGCTCGTCTTCGATCTTCGCAGAGATGCGGGTGCGCGAGTCGAACATAGTCAGCAAGAAGCCCGCAACGGAGAGGTGTTCGTTGATCTTCTTGTCCTTGAGCAATCGTATCAGCTTCACCAGCCGGATTATCGCCTTGAGCCCGAACTGCCCCCGGCTGATCGGTATGAGCGCGGTGTCGGCGGCAACGAGTGCGTTCACCGTGAGGTTGGCAAGGGCCGGCGGGCAGTCTATCACGATGAAGTCGTACATGTCGTGCGCGCTGCCGGTGAGCATGTCGCGCATCAGCCGCCTGTCGTGCGCGACTTCGAGGAAGCGGCTCTCCTCGTCGCTCGTCTGAACGTTGCTCGGGATGAAATGGAGATACGGCAACGACGTCTGGTGGATCGTGGCCGAGAAGGTCGCCACGCCTGCGAACGCATCGAACAACCCGCCGTGGATAGCGTTACCCTTCAATCCGAGGCCCACCGCGCATGCATCGTCCGGGTCCATGTCGATGAGGAGAGTCGAGCGCTGAATTTGCGCGAGCGACGCGGCGATGTTTATCGCCGTCGTCGTCTTCCCTACGCCGCCCTTCGGATTGACGACAGCGATAACCGTCCCCATGGTTCCTCACTCCGATCGGCCACGCACGGCGCAGCCTATGGTATCTACGTTCTCCGGAAACGCACCAACTCTCTTGCGCGACGTATCCGGTTCCTGTCGGTGGTATCGATTAGCTCGCGTGCCTCAGACGCCCGAACGGACGACCTCGGTCTTCCCGGATGCCGCGACGCCTTCCGACAGCA
>CAZSJP010000142.1:0-8744 GCA_964606675.1 uncultured bacterium | reverse complement strand
GCGGTCAGGCGCTGGACATCGCGTGGCACAACGGCGCCCGAAAGAGGATATCCGAAGCCGAGTATCTCCAGATGTGCGCGTACAAGACCGGCGTATTGGCTCGTCTGGCCGCGAAGCTGGGAGCCTACGTCGCGGGAGGTCGCGACGATCAGGTCGAGGGGCTGGGATCGTTCGGCGAGACCCTCGGTGTCGCGTTTCAGATTCAGGACGACATCCTCAACCTGACGGGTGCCGAGTTCGCGAAGGGGAAAGGGCTGGGCGAAGACATCCACGAGGGCAAACACACTCTGCTCGTCCTTCACGCCCTGGAGCACTCCGATGCCGATGATACGGCGCGCCTGGAGGATATCCTCGGCAGCCATCCCTCGGACGAAGCAACCATCGCCGAGGCTATCGGCATAATCGAGCGGAGTGGAGCGATCGAGTACGCCCAATCGAGAGCGCGAGAACTGACGGAGACAAGCTGGGGGCGGCTTGAGGCCCTACTGGATGACTCGCCCGCGAAAGACCGCCTGCGCGAATTCGCGGGTTTCGTGACAAAACGCGATCTGTAGCACCGTGTGTGACCTCGGAAGGTGTAGACCGTGAAGAAGACAGATTCCCCGATCCGAATCGGGATCATCGGGTGCGGATGGGCGGCCTCGGCGCACGGCCGTGGCTATTCGCAGTTGCCGGACTTGTTCAACGTTGCGGTCGTGTGCGATCCCGATGAGACCGCGGCCGGCTCGCTCGGACGTGATCTGTCGGCAGACGCCGTCGAAACGGATTGGCAGAGAGTCGTGGACGAACCGGAGGTGGACGCGGTCGACATCTGCCTGCCACACCATCTTCACCATCCGGTTGCAGTTGCGGCGGCACGCGTGGGGAAGCACGTGCTGACCGAGAAGCCACTTGCGAGGACTGTCGAGGAAGGGCGCGAGATGGTGCGTGCCGCCGAGGAAGCCGACGTGCATCTCATGGTCGCCTTCAACGAACGCTTCAACTGGCACATCCGCACCATGAAGCGCATCGTGGACGAAGGGCGCATCGGCAAGGTGTACATGGTCCGCACGGATCACAATCAGAACGTGCGCTTCGCCGAGAAGGCGTGGTTCAAATCGCGTGAGTTCGCCGGTGGCGGGGCGCTGATAGGCTCCGGCGTGCACATGCTCGATCTGCTCAGATGGTTCGGAGGCGAGGCGAGCGAGGTGTTCTGCACGACCCACTACATGCCGGATCGCCTGGAGGGCGAGGTGGCTGCCGGGGTGGTCGTCACCTATCGCGATGGCGGCATCGGCACGCTCGACATCATGTGGGCCGCACAGGCTGAGCCGTGGTACCAGTTTCTCGTCGTCTACGGATCCGAGGGGCGCGCAACGACCCTCGGTGGCGACATCACCGTCGCGACGTCGTCCGGCGTGGAGACCATCGCGGTTCCGGACGACGCCCCGGACTGTTTCGCCGAAGAGATAGGACACTTCGGCAACTGCTGCGTCTCCGGCGAGACCCCGCTCACTGTCGGCAGCGATGCTCTCAAGACGCAGGAGATCGTCGCCGCCGCCTATCAGTCGGCCGAATCGCGGTCGGCAGTGCGGCTCTAGCCGCCGGAGCGGGTAGTTCCCATGCGAGTGATCTGCATAGTCAACCCGCGCGCCGGCCGAGGGCGAGCGCCGTCATCCATCGCCGAGGCCGTCGGCAGCGCGGCCGCGGGTGCCGGATGGGACTGCTCGTGCGTCCTGAGCGACGCACCGGGACACGCCACGGAGTTGGCCGCGAGCGTAGCCGAGGACGCGGATCTGGTGGTCGCCGCAGGGGGCGACGGGACCATCCACGAGGTGGCGCGCGGCCTGATGGACACCGGCACGCCGATCGGCATCATACCCACAGGGTCCGGCAACGGACTCGCTCGTGCGATGGGTATCCCACTCGATCTCCAGGTCGCCGCGCGCAAACTGCCCGACTTCTCGCCCCGTCGGATCGACGTCGGCATTGTCAACGATCTACCGTTCTTCAGCACGGCCGGGATGGGCCTGGACGCCGCGGTAGCGCACCGATTCTCCGTGGGCAAACACCGCCGCGGAGTGCTGCCGTACATCTGGTACGGGTTGCGGGAGTGGTTCGGATACCGTCCTCAACCGGTTGAGATCGCCGTTGGGGGCGAGGGGCTCGAAGAGCGTCCGCTGATCGTTGTCGTCGCGAACACGGATCAGTACGGGGCCGGCGCCGTCATCGCCCCTGGCGCGAAAGTCGACGACGGCAGGCTGCTTGTGTGCCGCCTGACGAAGCCTTCGATATTCCGGGCACTGCTCTTGGTGCGACGCCTCTTCGACGGCACGCTCGACCGTTCGCAGCACTACCGCGCAGTCGCGGCGGAGGAAGCCGAGATACGCCGCGGGGCGCCGGGCCCCATCCACGTCGATGGAGAGCCGATGATGGCCGATGCCCGGCTGAAGTTCAGCGTGCGCCCCGGTGCGCTGATGGTCTGGTCGCCGCGGCCCGACGCATCTTGAGGAGACCCCCGGGCCAGCCGATGGATCGCTACAACGTAACCTGGGACACGCCGAGCCTCGACTCGTCCGGCTCTATGCCACTCGGCAACGGAGACGTCGGGATCAACGTCTGGGTCGAGCGCGACGGAGACTTGTTCCTGTACGTGAGCAAGACCGACGCATGGGACGAGAACTGTCGCCTTCTGAAGCTCGGCCGCATCCGAGTCGGCATCGCGCCCAACCCGTTCGCCGCGGGGGCGCCGTTCAGGCAGACGTTGAAGCTGAGAGAGTCGGAGATCGCGATCGTCGCTGGGGCCGACGACCGCGCGGTAGCTCTACGGATCTGGGTCGATGCGAACCAGCCTGTCGTTCGCATTGAGGCCGAAGGCAAGCATGCGTTCGACCTTGAGGTCGAGCTACAGATGTGGCGCACCAAAGAGCGCGTGATAGAAGGAGGTGAGTTGGTCGGCGCCTACGGGCTCATGGACTGCCCGGACGAAGTCCTTGAGACGCCGGACTCCTTCCTCGTCCTCGGATCGAACCAGATAACGTGGCTTCACCGGAACGAATGGTCTGTATGGCAGACGTCCCTGGACTTGCAGGGCCCTACGGCGTTGGCCGACATCGCCGAGGACCCGCTGCTCGGGCACACGTTCGGGGGCGTAATCCAGGGCGCAGGGCTTCTGTGGCGCGATGCTCTTCTTCTCTCATCGGAGACACCGCGCGTCAGTTCGACGTTCAGGTCATCGTGCACTCGGCCCGGACCGAGGATGGCCGGGAGTGGTTGGCGGGCATACGACAGATCGTGGCCACGCTTGACAAGATGCCCGTCGAGACCACGAGAGCGGCTCACACTGTGTGGTGGGACGAGTTCTGGAGCCGCAGCTACATCAGGATCGGGGGGTCCGATGAAGCCGAGGCGGTCTCTCGCGGATACGTGCACCAGCGATTCCTCACGGCGTGCTCGGGCCGAGGTCGGCATCCGATCAAGTTCAACGGCTCCATCTTTACGGTAGACGCTCGCGAGCCGGACGAGGAATACAACGCCGACTACAGGCGTTGGGGTGGCCCGTATTGGTTCCAGAACACGCGCCTCATGTACTGGCCGATGCTCGCATCGGGCGACCCGGACATGATGTTGCCGCTGTTCGACATGTACCGAGACGCGCTTCCTCTGGCGATAGAGCGCACCCACGAGTATTTCGGCCACGGGGGCGCCTTCTTCCCCGAGACCATGTACTTCTGGGGCTCCTACGCCAACGACAACTACGGCTGGGACAGGGACGGCAAACACATCTCGCACGTCGACAACACGTACATCAGGCGCTACTGGTCCGGCAACCTCGAACTCATCGCGCTCATGCTCGACTATTACGCTTGGTCGCTCGACAACGGATTCCTCTTCGAGACGCTGCTTCCTATTGCCGAAGAGGTGCTGAGGTTCTTCGCCGAGCACTACCCGCCGGGAAGTAACGGCATCATACGATTCGACCCCGCGCAGAGCCTCGAGACGTGGCACGACGCAGCCGACCCGCTGCCGGAGATCGCGGGGATACAGTACGTGATCGGCCGCCTGCTCGGTGAGGTGCCCGGGCAGTTCGTCGGGGCGCGCCGAGCGGCGGACTGGAACCAATTGCTGCATTCGCTGCCGAAACTGCCGACCATGGCAACCGACGACGGAGACATCCTCGCTCCGGCATACGAGCTCTTCAGTGAGGTGAGCAACAGCGAGAATCCGGAGCTCTACGCCGTGTTTCCGTTCAGGCTCCTGAGCGTCGCGAAGCCGGAACTGGAACTCGCTCTGCGCACGTATCGGAGCCGTAGGCACCCCGGCAACAACGGTTGGCGCCAGGACGTCATTCAGGCGGCATGCCTGGGGCTGGCCGAGGACGCCCGGCAGATGGTGGTCGAGCGGTACGCGGCCTCGCACGAAGGAAGCCGATTCGAAGCGTTCCACGGCCCCAACTTCGACTGGGTGCCCGATCAGACGCACGCGTCGGTAGCCAACATGGCTCTGCAGGCGATGCTGCTGCAGCCCGATGGCGACGAGATACTCTTGTTCCCCGCCTGGCCGGCCGACTGGGACGTCGAGTTCCGGCTGCACGCTCCTGGCAACACGGTCGTAGAGGGATGCTACAAATCCGGCAGAGTCGACCGCCTCGAAGTGCTGCCCGAAAGTCGCTTGCGCTCTGTCGTGGGCTTGGTGCCGCAGTAACGCGCCTCCTAGTTAGGGCCGGATGGGCCCCGGCGTCTTGGTTCTGCGGCGCACCTGCGTATCGTAGACTGGTGAGGTCCGGTTTCGCCTCGACATCGCCGGTGGTCATCGTCGCAGGAGCGCTACCCATGGCAGCCATATTCCTGAGTCACTCCACAGCGGACCAAGCCGCCGCCCTCGAGATCTGTGAAGCCATCGAGAAGGCAGGCTACACGACGTGGGTCTATGAGGAGGACAGCACGCCCGGCTTGGAGTACATCGAGCAGGTCAGCGATGCGCTGGATGCGTGCCAGGTCGTGATCCTCATCATCTCCGAGGCATCTCTCGCGTCGAATCAGGTGCACAATGAGATTGTGCGAGCCTACGAGGACGGCAAGCGCTTCATCCCGGTACTGAAAGGCGTTACGCACGAGGATTACCAGAGAAAACGTCCTGTGTGGAGGCAGGTGCTCGGCGCGTCGACGTCGATAGCGATCCCTGAGGAGGGAGTCGCCGGGGTCGCCCAGCGGATCGTCGACGGGCTGCGCGCTATGCATATCGACGTGGAACCGAGGCCCGAGCCACCCGCGGTTGCACCCCCGGCGACACCGCCGCCTGCCGAGCCAGAGTCACCCGCAGTGCCCGCACGACCACCGGCCACGCCGCCGCCCGCCACGCCACCACCGGCAGCCGAGCCGACACCGGAGCCGGAGCTGGCCGCGGTGGCTGAGCCCATGGCCACGCCCGGCAAGGGATCCGGCAAACTCAAGTGGCTTGTCGCGGTGGCCGTTGCGCTGATCGCGGTGTACATGGTTTTCATCCGAGCGCCGGCAGGCAGCGGCAGCCTCTACGTATCGACCGTACCCGTCGGAGCGTCGGTCTGGGTCGACGGCGATTCGATGGGCCGCACGCCGATTGAACTGCGTGGGCTGAGTGCTGGCGAGCGGATGATACGGATCGCCCACCCCGAGTGCATGCCGCTGGACACGTCCGTCCTGATCGACCCGCAAGGCCTCCTCAAACTGGATCGCCTGCGGCTCGCCCCCGGAATATCGCGCGTCACGGTGCGGTCCGATCCGCCGGAAGCAACGGTGTGGTTGGATGGTGCGAAGATCGGGGAGACGCCGCTCACCATCAATTCGGCGCCATGCGGCGACCGGAATCTGAGAGTCATGAAGCCGCGATTCGTCGAGTTCGAAGGCGCGGTGAAGATCATCTACCCGGCGACAGAACTCTCATTCACTCTGCGCCCGGGTGCCGTCGCGCTTGACGGCCACTGGGTCGCCCGAGCCACGAGAGACAGCATCGTTCGTGTCCGATACGTCGGCCCGCTGACTCGTCGGGCCGAGTCCGCGCTGGAATGCCTGGGGGTCGAACAGGCGGCAGCGGCGCTCGAGCGTCTTCGGAGGTACGCGCCGGCGGCAGCCGACAAGTATGCGGATCGGCTCGCCGAGGCCCGCGAACGCACGTCTCGGATGCGTGGCCACGAGTCCGCGGTCACCTGTGTCGCCGTGTCGCCCGATGGAGGAACCATCGTCTCCGGCGATGCAGGCGGCGCGATACGAGTCTGGCGCGTGGGCACGGGCGCATCGCATCGGGTCCTGCTGGGCCACGATGGAGGCGTCGCGAGCGTCGCAGTTGGCGCCGACGGCGGATCGATCTTGTCAGCCGGTGTCGACCGGACGTTCCGCGTGTGGGAGATGTCCACGGGGAAGCTGGCGCAGACCGTGAGGGCATCGCTCGAAGACATCGCCGCAGTGGACGTCGGCTGCGACGGCAGATTCCTGACGTCCCGCGGCGAGAGCACAGTTCGCGTGTGGCGGGCCAGCGACCAGTCGGCGGTGCGGTCCCTCTCCCGCGCGCTGCCGAATGCATTGGCCGTCGCCGTATCGTCGGACGGCGAGCACATAGTCGTGGGCGCGGACGCGGGCATCCAGTTGTGGCATGCCGATGCCGGCAATCCCGCATGGACAGGCGATGCCGACGCCTCATCGGCTACCGCCCTGTGCGTCAGTCGGGATGGAGCGCTGGTGGCTTCGGTGCACGCCGACAACACGATCCACTTGTGGGACGTTGAAGACGGCGCCCACGTTCGTACGCTATCGGGGCACGAGGCCCGCATCTCGGGTGCGCACTTCTCCGAGGATGGCACGCAGATCGTCTCCGGCGACGCGGACGGCGAGGTACGTCTCTGGACCGTAGCTACAGGTGAGGTGCTGGAGACGTTCTGCAGCAAAGGCAGCGTTGCGGCCGTAGCCATGGCCCCTGACGGCTATTGGGTGGCCGCCGGCGGATCGGATACCTCGGTCAGAACATGGAGCCATAGATGAGCCAGGGCGCGTTCGACATACTCATCCGCAACGGGCGCATCCTCGACGGAAGCGGCGGCCCGTGGTATTTCGGCGACCTGGCGATACGCGGCGGCATCATCGCCGCTGTCGGGTACGTCGGCCCAGCGACCGCCGACCGCGTGATCGACGCCGCCGGGCAAATCGTATCGCCGGGGTTCATCGACCTCCATACGCACGGAGACTTTGCCCACCTGGCGGACCCCGACGCAGCTCCTCGCGTGATGCAGGGCGTCACTACGGACGTCATCGGGCAGGACGGGATCTCGTACGCGCCGGTGAACGAAGAGAGCCTCCGCTACTTCCGCGAACAATTCCGCGCCGTCAACGGCACCCCGGACGTCTCGTACGAGTGGCGCAGCGTCGGCGAGTTCCTCGCCATGTTCGACGGGAAGACGTCGCTGAACGTTGCTTTCCTGATGCCGCACGGGGCCGTTCGGTATCTGGCCATGGGTGGATCGGAGAACCGCGCGCCGACCGACGGCGAGTTGTCGAGGATGCGCGAGCTTGTCGCCCAGGGCATGGACGAGGGCGCGGTGGGGCTTTCCACCGGGTTGACGTACGCACCGTGCAGCTTCGCGTCGTCGGATGAGTTGGTCGCGCTGTGCGAGGTGGTGGCCGAGCGCGGAGGGGCGTTCATGCCCCACCTGCGCAGTTACGGATCGGGGGTGGCGCAGGCGACCGACGAGGTGGTCGACGTAGCCCGCCGCTCGGGCGTTGCACTGCACCTGACCCATCATCAGTGCGTATTTCCCGTCAATGAGCACAGGATCGCGGCCTACACGGACGTGCTAGACCGAACGCGCGCCGACGGGATGGACGTGACGGCGGATTCCTACCCCTACATCGCGGGATCGACTTTCATCCGAGGTCTGCTACCGGCATGGTCGCAGGCGATGCCGGCGCCCGCGTTCTGCGACGCGCTTCGCGATCCGGGGAGCAGGGAGCGCATCAGGCACGAGGTAGAGGACGTCGGGTGCGACGGATCGCACGGCGTGCCGATGGATTGGTCGAAGATTCGTATCAGCGGCGTGAAGACCGAATCGGCAAGGCGCTGGATGGGTGTACACGTCGACGAGGCCGCGCGCGAGATGGGCCGGACGGAGTTCGACTTCGTCTCGGATCTGCTCATCGGCGAACAGGGCGAGGTAACCTGCGTCGCGTTCCTCGGATACGAGGAGGCGATCCAGTCGATCATGCGGCATCCGGCGCACATGGTCGGTTCCGATTCGATACACGTGGGAGAGCGTCCGCACCCCAGGGCCTGGGGCTGTCATGCCAGGTACCTGGCGCGCTACGTACGGGACCTGGGCGTGCTTACGCTGCCGGAGGCAATCAGGAAGATGACATCCGCGCCGGCGGCACGAATCGGGCTCGGCGACCGGGGTTTGTTGAAGGCGGCGCTGGCCGCCGACGTGGTAGTGTTCGACCCGGATACCATCCAAGACACGGCAACGTTCGACGATCCGAAGCGATACGCCGACGGGGTGTCGCTCGTGATCGTGAACGGGCAGATCGTCGTCGAGAACGGTGTCCATACACACGCCCGGGCCGGTTGCGCGCTCGGGGCGAGGCCGACCTAGGAGCCGACTGGAGACACACGATGGGTTCCGATACCGAACGAATCGCTCCCGACGTCCATGTTCTGTCGGGTGCCGTCAACACCGGGGTGCTGGTCTCCGGGGCAACGGCGCTACTGATAGACTGCTGCGACACCGTGACGGACGCGCGGCT
>CAZSJP010000141.1:0-8788 GCA_964606675.1 uncultured bacterium | reverse complement strand
GGTCTTCGACGACCCGATCTCCAGCTTGGATCAGTTCAGGCGGAGCCAGACGTCACAGCGTATAGCAGACGTGTGCCAAAGTGCGCTCCAGACGATCGTGCTCTCGCACGATCCAGTCTTCCTGATGGGTGTGGCAGGGTACACATCCAACATCCAACAGGAGTCTTTGCAGCTTGTCCGTGGTGAGGGGGACACAAGTGCCATCCGAAAATGGGACATCAAGATGGCCAGGAAGACCGAATATGAGGCGAACGTGATGGCTCTGGCGCAATATGTCGAAGGTGACGCCGCAACGTCGCCGGAAAGAGCGGCGTCCGCGGCCGGGACATTGCGACCTATCCTGGAGGCTAGGCTGAAGATCCGGTATCCCAACGAGTTCGGTGAGGGTGACTGGTTGGGACCGATGGCGGCCAGGATCAGAGACGCGTCGCCTGGGAGTGCTTTGGATCGGCTGAAGCCAGAGCTTAGGGACATTGTCTCCGTCAATGATTTCACGTGCCAATTCCACCACGGCGATCGCTTGACTGCGGCTGTCTGGGAGACCAGTGACATCGAAGTCCGGGCGCATGCACAGCTGACCCTGGACATCCTTGGCCGCCTCTGACGCGGCGACAGGCCCTGCGCGCTACCCGATCGCTCATACGGATTGCCGCGGGCACCAAGCAGGAGGCAGACGTGGGTCGCAGAGTGTTCTATAGTTTCCACTACGGAGCGGACGCATGGAGGGCCGGCAAGGTCCGGAACATGGGTGTCGTCGAGGGTCTTGAACCGGTCTCTGATAACGACTGGGAAACCGTGAAGAAGGGCGGCGACCGCGCGGTCCGCGACTGGATCGACGGGCAGCTAAGGGGCCGCTCCTGCACCATCGTCCTGATCGGCGAACACACCGCGGGAAGGCCGTGGATCAACTACGAGATCGAGAAATCGTGGGAACTTGGGAAAGGTCTGCTAGGCATACACATCAACAGGCTGACCGACCAAGACAACCACAAGTCGTGGAGGGGCGCCAACCCGTTCAGACACGTTCGCGTCGGTGGGCGCCGGCTCTCGCGGATCGTGAAGGCACACACCCCCGACGGCATTCGCAGCAAGACCGTCTACGGCGAAATCAAGGAGCATATCCCAGCATGGGTGGAGGATGCGATAGCCATCAGAGAGAACCACCGTTGAGGGGTAGAGCGCATGTGTAGGACTGGTGTCTACAGAGAGGACTCACAGGCCGTACAAGCCCACTTGGCGATCATCCAGTCTGTGATTCTGCGGATGGCGACGAGTAGCTCTTCATGCAAGACGTGGTGCATCACGCTGGTGTCAGCGATCCTAGTCGTGGCGGCCAGCAAGAGCAAGCCCGACAGCGCCCTGATCGCAGCCATCCCGGCCGTGCTATTCCTCGTTCTGGATGCGTATTATCTGGCGATGGAGAAGCTGTTCAGGGATTCCTACAACTCGCTTGTCCGAAAGCTCCACGAGGGAGGACTGGATGCGTCCGATCTGTATCTGGTCGCGCCGGAGGGGAGTATCTTCAGAGCGTTCGCCAGGGCACTAGTGTCCTTCTCGATATGGGCTCTGTACCTGACGCTGATCGCGATGATCTACGTGGCTAAGGTGCTGGTGATATAGCGCGGCCCCGCGCGTCCGTCAGGAGAGATGTGCGATGACCACGTGTCGCAGCCCTCGACGTCAGAGTGCTCTGTGGCTCGCATGCTCATGCTTCCTCCTCGCGTACGTCGTGCTGCATGCATGCGCGCCTGTGCCGGATGCCAACGTCACGGTCTACGTCACCCGCACCGGCACGCGGTATCATCGAGCCACGTGCTACCTTCTCCGGCGCCAGGTTGACAGAATCGGAGTTACCGGTGGCCCTTCCTCTGGGGTCGCCACGCGTCAGGAGGGATGAGGAATGCCTGGCAACGCTCGTCTGCCACAGTGGGCGCCACGAGTGCCGCGCTCCAAGATCCTGCAACTCTACAAGTGGAATGCCCGAGGTATCCGGGATGACGAACCCGTGGATGAAGTGGGTTACGCCCTCCTCGCGCGGGTCGAGAGCTGCTTGACCGTCAGCAGCGCCCAACGCGGAGAGGTAACCTGCCCCGGATGCGGCACGATCATCCTAAGGGGCGCCGCGCCGAGGTCCGGTCGGAATGACCGCCTGATGACCTGCAACTGCGGCTGGCAGATGCCCTACCAAGAGTACCGGCGCACGTTCCACAACAAGCACCTGGGGTGTGCAGGCATGCTCAAGCCATGCCAGGGATTCGCCGAGGCCCTCCCGAAAACCCGAACGTACACCGAGAAGATGGTCGCGATCGACACGTTGATGCACCGATTCCACTGGGAACTGGAGGGGCATGCGGCACAGCCCGGCGCGACCGTGGTCATCGGCGGCAAGATGGCCGAGATCGGCGATTTCCTGGACATGCTAACGCGAGGCGATCTCAGCACTGCCGGTGTCATTGCCCGTCACGAGTCGTGGCGCAAGGAGGCCACGGGCAAGGCGTACGGCCCGACTAATCTGCGCGACACCTGAGGCGACCAGTTCCGAGGCCACGGAATAGCGCTCGCAGGTAAGACCCCCCTCGAGCGTGCGCGCCAAGCCCTATCGAATCGTGTCGAACGTTCCACTGAGCGACACGTTTGGGGCCACATTTCCCTTGATCCTCCCCCTATCCGGACGTCGCGAAGGCCCACTATCTTGGTTCATGTCTCTGTCTTCCTGACCGATCAGAGCTCGACAGGCTCGTGTCCAGGGACCTGACAGAGGGGCTTGCCGAAGATCTGCACCATAGGCCAACCGGTCCACAGGGGACCTCCTCAGGATGGCAGCCCGCATAGCCTTCCAAGCGGAGTGCGCAGAGCCAGGATCCTCGCGCATCAGAGGCGAACCAGCCCTCTTTCCAGTCCTGGCTACGCACTGTTGCACCCGCTCTGGGGGGTTGACAGGCCCGCGACTCGCCGTACTGTTGGTGTTGACGCTACACTGACTAGGGGGCACTTGGTGTGGCGATCAGAGTTCCGGGAGGGAACTCGCACATATGCGTCGTCCGCCTTGCCGACGCAAGCGCACGAAGGAGGTCTGACGTGCGATACATGCTACGACTAGCCATCCTGGCCGTTGGGGCGCAGCTCGTGCATGCCGCGGACGAGCAGGATCTGACACGCACCGAGCGTGTCTTCCCGTTCGAGGTGGGGCAGCAATACGAGTTCCAGGCGGCGGTCACCTACCACAGGCCCAACGGGGACTCCTTGTTGCCGCGTACCGTCGCAACAATCACTGTCTCCGACACGGCGATCAACGGCAAGACGTGGCTGTACATACCCTACTGGTCGCCGTTCGGAAGCGAGTACTATCGTCTCGAAGACACACTCGTCTGGAACGTCTGGCCCGAGACGGGCGAGGAACGGCGACTGCTGAACTTGGGTGACGGCGAGCACACGTACGACGAGGAAACAGCAGGCGTGCCCGGCGGGCTAGATCGGCCATTTCTCTGGGCCTACGAGGGCGTTCATTCGTACCTCGGTTGGGTCTTCCGGCACGACCAGCGGTCCGTGCGGCAGGTGTGGGAATGGTCCGATTTCGACAGAGACTCCAGTGATTGGGTGCTGGTTCAACACTCTGAAGGCCCTCAAGAGCTGGCGCCCCATTTCAAAGACTACTATGGCATCGCGGGCAATGGGGGGTCGGGCCAACTCGGACCGCGCGACGTCTACTACGGTGTCTTCCGACCCGTCAGCCCGGACAAGTGGCCCGGTATGACCGACTACTTCGCCTTCCCAGAGGCCTTGCCACCTGTGGACGAGGTTTTTCCGTTCGAGGTGGGACAACAATACGAGTTTCAGTCGGCCTTCTCCTATCGTCGCCCCAACGGCGAACTACTGCCGCGCAGAACCATCGCTACGATCACGGTCTCCGACACGGTGATCGATGGCAAGACCTGGCTTCATGTCCCGTACTGGTCGTCGTGGGGATCGGAGTACTACCGACTGGGCGATTCCCTCCGCGTCTGGACCTACTGGCCCGATATTCGCCAAGAGCGGATATTGTACGATCTGACCGAGGATTTCTACATACAACCCTACATGAAGGACACTCTGCGAACGCCCAGGCATTGGGGGTACGGGCACACTTGGTCCCCGCGTGTCGATGCGGCCTACATTGCCGAGTACACAGATATCTGGACGATATGGGCTGACACGCCGTGGACACTGCGGTACAAGGTAGACGTATACCACTACAGCGTATTTCTGCTGTTTGACGCCCCGATCGTAAGGGATATGTACGGCCTCACCACGATGGGCGCCGTGTACCACATGTCGTATGTGGAAAGGACCCACGGCGTGTTCAGGCGGCCTGGCGACGAACCGTGGCCAAACATGACCGATCTCCTGTCAGTGGAGGAACATACCCAGATCCCCCGCTCGGGGCGGGTTGCCGCCGCCCCCAACCCGTTCAACGCCGTCGTGACGCTGCGCTATACGATCCCGACCGCCGGAGAGGCATCCGTGACGGTTTTCGATCTGTCGGGCCGGGTCGTGAGGCGGTTGTGGTCGGGGCGACGGAAGAGCGGACGCTACACCGTCGGTTGGGATGGAACCGACGAGAACCGACGCGCCGCGGCGAGTGGGGTGTATTTCGTGCGGCTCGTTACACCGGAAAGAATCGTGACGAGCAGGATCAGCCTATTGCGGTAGTTGCGACGCTCCGGCATGAGTGTCGGAGCTGCCAATAAGAGAGGCATGCACCCGGAGTTTCTGTGGGAAACTCCCAACGTGCCCAGAGGGCACGACGGACGATGAGGAGATCACGAAATGCGTATTTCTCTGCTGTTCCTGTTGGCAATCCCGTTCTTGATGCTGGCCGAATCCACAGCCCAGCCGGCGATGAGCGCTGCACAACGTCGTGAGAAACGCATCGATGCTATCAAACTGGTCGTTGGCGAGGACATGTTCGCCAACCTGACAGAGAGGGAGAAAGAGTTGCTCATTCGGGGGGAAGTAACTTGCGCCAACGCGCTGCCAAGCGTCCAGCGGCTCCTGCGAAGGCAAACCGCGAGCAACCAGCGGGTGGCGCGCAGCGCGGGATACGCGACGCTCAACACTGTCGGCGAGAGCCATTGGTCGAGTGACAGTCTCTATCGCATTATACTACTATTCATCGCCCCTGGCGACACGGACGCGGACAGGCCTGTTGTCAAACAGAACAGCCATCTGCCAGGCTACATTCCGCCTGGAGGGACGTACACGGCCGGGCCAAACAGGGATGGTTCGGCTTCCATGTATCTGGATATCTACTACGCCGATGCAATTGAGTATTACCTGGAGGCGTACTCGTATGGCGCTCTGAACGTACGAGTGGACGTTCCCATGCACGACGGCAACCCGGTGTGGTCATCGGAACCGGAACACTACGCTGGGAAAGAAGTTGCAGACGACGTTATCGACGCCGTGAGGGCCGAACACGGAAACGACTACTTCGACTACGACTACCACTCACCCGCGTACGACCATCAGCGCGTGGGCTACATCTACCTCACAGACGCCAGCGTACCGACTGCAAGATCGGCAGCCAACCACTCCTTGTGGACAAACCGCACCGACCTGGACGGGAGCGGCTTCGCCTACATGGTGTGGCCTGGGACGGACCATCCCAAATGGAACTGCGAGGCCCAGCCGGACGACAACGTCTACGCGGGCGCAAACACCCTCATCCACGAAGTGCTGCACAATCTCCCGTACGATGGCCCCGCGGGTGCGCTATCGATAACGGACCGCGGCCGACCCGACTTCCACACGCGCACATACGGTTTCGACATAATGGACCACGGTCATCTGGATCTGGGAGAGCGCACCACGGGGCCCTACGGAGCAGCGCCTCTTGCTCCCGTCGATCAGCACTACCTGGGCTTCATCAAGGACGCGTGGCTACAGACGGTCACGACCAACACCACGGACGTGAGGCTTGGTCCGAACGGCATCAAGCCCACCGGCGCGGCTAAGATACTCTGTCGTATTCCGCTCACCTGGGACGAAAGCGGCACTCCTGACGATAGGCAGTCCTTCATCATATCGAACCATCAGGGAACGGGAATCGATTCTGTGTATAACGCCGAGTACAACACCGCCAACGACAAAGTATGGGGCCTCGAGATCTGGCACGTCGGCGACGGGTTCAACCCCAACGAAGCTATCGTCGACGACCATCGGGCTGACGTCGAAATTGCGTGGACGCTGGACTCGGACCCCCAGGGATTGTACCGCCACCCGGACGGCACGAGGACGTGGCACGTCGGCACGTACCTGACGACCACATACGCGGAGAATTTCGACTGGCTCGACGCCGGCGCAACGCCAGACTTCCCATTCTATCCCTCGCCAGGAAGCAAGTCGTTGCACCTTCTGGAGGGCGTGCCCGAAAGCGGATACAGCTACGGTGATAGCGCGGGCGCGGGCAACGCCGCCGCATTCTGCGTCGGGACGGTGTGCGGCGCCGCGCAGAATGGCTTCTACTACGATGACGAAACATCCCTGCCCACCGTCAACGATTTCTTCCAGCCAGGGGATTCTCTTTCGCCCTATACCAGCCCCAACACGGACAAGTTCCATCTCTACAAGACTAGCGGGACGGATACCAGCATGTGTGGGGCGCGCGTCGAAGTGAAACCACGGGAGGGCACGATCCAAGTGGATATCGACCCCTTGGATGAGGGATGGGGCCCCTCCAATCGCGTGATGATCACTAACATCCGAGATGACGGCGACGACATGCTCTTCGACGTCTACTTCCACTACTACGAAGGAGACTTCACCGATGTTCGCAACTTCGGCTTCGATTTCGACCCCGCGAACGGGGGTGCGGGCCAGAATCCCTACGACTGGTGTCAGAACCATTCAGGCGCCGAATGCTGCAATGGCAGCGATAGCGACTGGGTGGATGGCCCGTGCGGCTACGCAGAGTGGGGCGGCATGTGGCCATACCGCGATTCCTCTCTGGCCGGGAACCACAAGCGCATCACCATCGGGCCGCCCGGGTTCACGGTCAACAGCGCCAAGACGCTGTCCATCAAGGATGCAGTGATAGTCAACTGCCTCGGTCCGGTGAACATCGAGGGAACTGTTGAGATCGATGGTTCGGTCAACGTGATGGGGGATGGGGACGCCTTTGCGGTGGAGAGCGGCGGAACGCTCACGATCACCTCCGGGGGGGCGCTGCAGTGCTACGGGAACTTGGTAGTCGAAGCGGGCACAACGGTCGAGTGCTTCGGGGACTTGAAGATATACGGCGATATGGTTGTGGAATCCGGCGCGACGCTGGAGTTCGGACCGGGGGCCTACCTTCTGGTCGAGGGAGACGGTCACCTAGTCGCGGACTCGGCCACATTCACTCGCGAGGGCGGGAGCGGCTACTGGGGCGGCATCCGGTCAGTAAGCTCGGACGGTGGGACGATCACACTCACTGACTGCACGGTCGAGTACGCGACGACGGGCGTCAAGACGGACCCCGACGGCGAGACGATGAGCGAAGCGCCAGTGGTCGAGATCGACGGCGGCGAGTATCGCTACAACCAGACGACCGCCATCGACCTCTATAAGGCCGATAGCTCCTACATCAGGAACGCCGAGGTGCATCACAACGACTACATCGGCATACAGCTCGACAACTGCACGGCGACCTCAGTGGGCGCCTATGGAGACACGACCTTCACGATGCGTCTCTACAGCAACGGCTGCCGAGGCGTGCAGACCTACCAGTGTTCGCCGGATATCCAGAACATCAAGATCTACAGCAACAACACGAACTCGACCTACCACTGGTTCGGCGGGCTATGCCTGATCCAGTCGGACTCGGAGGTTGACTCCTGCAACGTGTTCTCTAACGTCCATTACGATCTTGTCACTTCGGCCAGCTCGGCCAACATAGAAATGACGTGGCTCTACAACGCCCAGTACGCCGAGTACCTCGTGATGGGCACGAGCATCGATACCGTCACGACGGACTACTGCGCGATCCATACCAAAGCCTTCCACACGGAGGGGCCCTACAGCGGCGCGGACTCCGCGGTATTCATCTACACCCCCGCCAAACTGAGCATGAATCACACCTGGTGGGGCGACCAGTGGGCCCAGGTGGAGCCCACGTGGAGCAACCGCATCATCGGCTACACGGCCAACCTCATAGCGAACGCGAATTGTCTGAACAGTCCGCCGAGGTCCAACTACGCCAGAGTTGCGCGCCAGGTGGACGAAGTAGCGCCGACGGCCGACGCATCGGCGTTGCAGCTTGCTCGCAACGTGGAGCGCGCGACGGGTCGCGCTGCCGCGGTGTCGTACTACGAGGCGGTGGTGAGCGACTACCCGAGGTCGGCGTCGGTTCGGCAGGCGTTGCGGCGGTTGTTCGTGCTCAAAGCGACGCGCGGCGGCACTCACGCGGAAGTGGCGGCGTATTTCAGAGCGTTTGCAGGTCGCGACAGTAAGCTGGACGAGTTGGGGCGCAAGACTATCGCGGAGATACTGCGGCGGACGATGGTGCGCTACGGCGACCTGGATGGTGCGGCGGCAGCCTACAGAGCGATGGCCGAAGACACGACTTCGACGGAGGCCGAGAAGCGCAACGGATGGCTGAATGCGGCGATGCAGGCGGCGCGCGCGGGCAACGACGAGGCGCGGGACTATGCTATCGTCGAGTTGCTCGCGTACGGAGAGGACACCTACGAGGCGATGCTTCTGCTCGGCGACGCCATCAGTCGCGGCTATTCGCTCAAGCCGGGCAGCGAGAAGCGGGCCGCCGAGATCC